>NZ_JAGAXX010000006.1 GCF_017940815.1 Methanobrevibacter sp. | reverse complement strand
GGTAGTGTCAAATTTACTACCCGTTTTTAGTTCTAAAACCTTGATTTATCGGGAGGTTAAAATAAAATGAGCATTGACCTCCCTTTTTGGTATAATGTCAGCGACCAAACCTTCATAAACCAAGGAGACAATGCTCGTGAACATTATACTTTATTTACTTCAAATCATTCAACAACTCTATCAACAAAACTGCTGGCTGATAAATTTCATCTGCAAATATATACCGCTTAAGCAATG
Source organism: Methanobrevibacter sp. (assembly GCF_017940815.1). Lineage (GTDB taxonomy): Archaea > Methanobacteriota > Methanobacteria > Methanobacteriales > Methanobacteriaceae > Methanocatella. The sequence goes on along the minus strand of NZ_JAGAXX010000006.1, from coordinate 3,694 downwards.
GGCTTTCGATGACTCCCATTCACCAAAATATCAAAAGTTCAAAGTTGATGAACTGCCTAAGATTGTCTATTACCATCATGACTGGGATTGGAAAGCTCTCAACAACTACTATACCCAGCGCTATGGTAAACCTGTTAAGCCTATCAAGAGACGTTCTGAGTGTGACATTCCGGAGGATTGCACATGCCCTTCATGTCATGCACCTCAACCTTATCTCTACAAAAACAATGGCAAGGCAGGCCAAATACTGTGTAAGATCTGCCAGACTGCATTCACTCCTGGTGACAACGGCTCTGATAATCAGATGTCTCTAAAGTGTCCACACTGTCAGCACACTCTTATCCGCAAGAAAGACCGTAAGCATTTCGTCATCCATAAGTGTGTTAATCCCAAGTGTCCTTACTATCTCCGCAATCTAAAGAAAGTTGATAAAGAAGACCTTGATGAAGACTATGGGAAGAATAAATATAAGCTTCACTACATCTACCGCGAATTCACGATAGATTTCTTTAAGATGGACTTAAATTCTCTTCCGAAGAATGCATCATCGCTTAAGTTTAATAAGCACAACGCATATATCATGTCTCTTTGCCTTACATTCCACGTCAATCTTGGATTATCTCTTCGTAAAACAAGGCAGGCATTATTTGATCTATATGGCATATCTATATCCCATCAGCAGATCGCCAACTACTGCAAAACAGCAGCCATCTGTGTTAAACCTTTTGTAGATTACTATCCCTACGAAAAGGGCTCTGCATTTGCTGCTGACGAAACATATATCAAAGTCCGCGGAATCAAAGGTTATGTTTGGCTTATACTCAATGCTGCCACCAGAGCCATCATTGGTTATCAGATATCTGACAATCGTGGTGTCGGTCCCTGCATTCTTGCCATGCGAATGGCCTTCAAAGGTATCACTGAACTCCCCAAAAACTTTAAGTTCATAGCTGATGGTTACAGCGCATATCCTTTAGCTGCACAGCAGTTCTTCCACCAGTTTGGAGAAAAGTTCAAGTTTGAAATCACCCAGGTAATCGGTCTCCAAAACAATGACGAAGTATCCAAGGAATATCGTCCATTTAAGCAGATGATAGAACGCCTTAACCGTACTTACAAAGCCTCATATCGCATCACCAATGGATTCGATAATTACAATGGTGCCAACTATGATTTGACTCTCTGGGTTGCGTATTACAACTTCCTGAGGCCGCACAAACACAATGGCTTCAAGCCTCCAGTTGTAGATGACATACTCTCAAAAGCTGAAAACATGCCAGCCAAATGGCAAACAATGATATACTTCGGCCAGAAGAAGATACTGGAGCTTCAGGAAGCCAGCTGATTGATCTTAGATTCTGAGCCCGAGGTATCAACCTAGCCACCGCGTTAGCGGCATTGCCCTTGATGGCACAAAAAATAACTGCTACACTGCTGTAATCGACGGAGAAAATCTGATTGTTCTTGAGTTCTTCGCCGTCGGTGATTTACCGTAAGCAGTTATTTTTTGTGCTGTCAAGGGTGGCGTCCGGCTACCTCAACCTATATATCTGCAATTTTCAAGGTTCATCTGAGCCTATTTTTTATACCCAGTTTTTCATAGATCATTTGACACTATCTTAAAAAGTGTCCTTTATATAATTTATTATTTGCTTCTCATTAATTGCCCTTATGTTTTCGCACATTTGGCATAGTTTATTTGCCGGCATTTTTAATAATTCATCCAAACAACGTGCACATCCATTTCTTGCAGTGCATTCTTTACAGTTCAATTGTTGTTCTAAATTGTCGACATCTTTTAAAATATTTGTTTGATTTATAGAATTATAGTTCAATATATTTCCCATAAAATATTGTCTTTTACCTACAAACTTTTGACATGGATAAATATCACCATTAGGGCATACAGTGAATGCTGTTCTTCCAGCACCACATATATTGCTTTTTCTCTTCTCAAACCAAAAAAATTCACAATCCTCTTCTATAACATTGTAATCCGCGATACAATTTTCATTTTCCTCATTGCAAATTAAAACACATGTATTAGGAAATAAATTCCTGAAGTATTCCTTAATAGCAGACCTAGAAATATTATATTTTTGATGATAAATACCATATGTACATTCAATTAGATTAACGCAAATGTCATTTTCCATTAGTAAATTAATATTATTACATACGGTTTTAAATGTACCCATTCCATTTTTGAAATATCTATTTTTATCATTTACTATTTCTGGACCATCTAAGCTGACAGTTATTGAAATTGGATAATCCTTAAAAATAGATACCATTTCTTCTGTTAGACATGTTAAATTTGTGACAATAGCATAATGTATATTTTTATTATTTTTAAGTTTAGACAAAATGTATTTCATTTCATCAAATGCAATTAATGGCTCACCGCCAAAAAATTCAATTTTATTAATATCATTTAAATTGATGTATTCAATCAGTCTATCTAATATTCCAAAACTTATATTTTGAATAGAGAGTCCATAATTACCACCATTAGCATAACAATATCTACATTTTAAATTACATGCAGTAGTGAGAATAATTTGTATAGTATATTCACATTTACTTAATTTGTCTGTTTTTTTATTCATGTAGCTTTCGGCAAATAAGTTTGCATACTCTTCATTGTTTTTAATTTTTAGAGCAATATTGGGAGTCGTTTTGAAAATTCTCTTTTGTTCGTTATCAAATATAACTCCAATCTCATCATCATGATATGAAATCAAATCCATTTATATTAGCTCCTTTTAAAAAAATTAATTATCTCAGTTTCTTCTTGACTAGTAATAATTCTATTGATTTTAAAATTATCTATACTTTTTGAAAGAATATCCTTTGAATCATCAATCCCCACTATAAAACCATCAGCATTATTTTTATTTAATAAGTTTTTTTCCATATCTAATATCATCCTTGATATTTCATTTAAATCATTATGATTATTTTTTTTATATAAAATAATAAATTTGAAAATTAATGCATATAATTTATTAGCAGATAATAAATAATTGTTGCTTATTGACATGTCATTAATTAAATTTATACATGAATTCACATTAGTTTCTGCATCGTTTATTTTATTAATCTTCATGTAAATTGTGGCCTTGTTAATAAGAGCTGCGATTGACATAATAAAATTTCTTTCAATGAATTTTTGATAATAGCTTATAGCTTTATCAAAATCTTTTTTGTCAAAATAAAGAGCCGCAATATCATCATCAAATACTCCATTGATGTTTATTTCTGTCAAAATATTAAGAGACGTAACTATGTCAGTTGATACAGAAGCAATATCATGCTTGATTTTTATTTCTTCAATAACAGGATTCTCAGCTTGATATAAAAATCTTAATGCCTCATTCAAGTATTTACTTGCAAGTTCTTTTGCTGAAATATCATCATTTACTAATGCTTTTTTTCTATAAAATTCACCAACCAAATACAACAGTTTAAAACAATTTGGAAATCTTAACAAATAATTTGGAATCCTCTGCTCTCCTTTTTTAAAATCATTATTATCAATTAATTCTTTTAAATGTAAGCGCCTAATAAAAAGGCGTCCCTCCTAAAATCTCTCGCACCTAAGCGAGGATTGCGAGGATGCGAGTATTTTACTCCAATTATCTTTTACATTTTTCAATTACATCCTGATTCCAAGGAGCAATTGTTTCCAACT
>NZ_JAGAXX010000005.1 GCF_017940815.1 Methanobrevibacter sp. | reverse complement strand
GTAAATTAGTTATATATAAAAAAAGAGCAAGAGCATTTGGAAAGTAATCAAATAACGTACTCAGAACAATTTTTCACACCCAAAACAATATTACAATCAACATAAAAAAAATGTATACTGAAAAAATCATGTAAAAAAAAAATAACATCCAAAAAAACACAAAATAAATAAAAATGATAAAAGTTATTAAAAAAAGATAGTACACACAACAGTGCAATTCATCCCCGACCTAAAGAGGTCATGGTATTCTTGCATTATAAAGATAAAATTATCTGGAATATAAATAATTAATTAAGCCCAATATTGCAAAAATTAATGTTACAATATAACCAATCACTGCAATTAACGGCATGTCAAACAACATTGGTCCCCTTGTTACTGTCATAACCAATGAAGAGCTTATCAAAAGGGCCGCCAGTAAAACCACATATGAAAACTTGCTTACAATACGATCTAGGCTATCAAGTTCAAACCTGATACTCATATCACCGTTTTCAATTTTATGAATTGAATTTGCAAGCAAAGGCAATAATGATTTTAACATGTTCTTATAATACAATAAGCTACCTTTTTTATCGCTAATGAAATTTTTGATATCTATTCTTTGATTAACTTCAGTTTTTGCAATCGGTTCTATGGATGCCATCATGTCCACATTAGGATCCAAACTGCTTGAAACAGCTTCAATCATTGACAATGAACGAGCCATAGTGGCAAATTCATTTGGAAGAATTATTCCATAATCCTGCATAAGTGAAAGCAGCTTGTCCAATACATCGTTTAATCCACCTGCATCCTCATTAAGGTATCTGAAGAACAAGTCACGCAAATCACGTTTTAAATCGGTTGTGTCCATGGTATAATCTAAAACACCCATATATATGAATTGATTAATAACTCCTTTGACGTCCTTATCTCCAACCAACATCAATAGATCACACAATTCTTTTCTAAAGTCATCGTCAAGAATTCCAACAGTACCCAAGTCAATATAACATACTACATTGTCATCTAAAACAAACATATTCCCTGCATGAGGGTCATCGTGGAAAAATCCGTCAAGCAAAAGCTGTTTCATGAATGAATCAAGTACGCGTTTTGCTATAAGTGGCTTATCAAACTCATCATTGTCGCTTTCAATAACATCCTGCATTTTTGTTCCTTCAACAAATTCCATAGTAAGAACTTTGGATGTGCAATATTGAGAATATGCAATTGGAATGTGAATAGTGTCGTCTTCAGCAAAATTCCTCTCCAACTGCTTCATATGGATTAACTCATTGATGTAATCGATTTCAATATGAATTGAATGGTCGAATGCATCCATTATTCCAGGCAAGTTGAATTTTCTAAGTTCATCATTATCATGGAGCTTTTCAGCCAATTTCTTCATGATGATTAAATCAGTGTCAATGGTTTCTGCAATTCCTCCCTTTTGAACCTTAACAGCAACCTTTTCACCGGTAGGCAATCTTGCCTCATGAACCTGACCTATTGAAGCAGTTGCAAGGCTTTCTTTGGAAAACTCTGAAAACAAATCATCAATGTTTCCATTGAGTTCACTTTCAACTATGCTTTTAACTTCTTCATAGCTAATAGTAGGGTTGTCATCTTGAAGTTTTTCAAATTCTTTGGCTAGTTTGTCTCCAACCATATCTGGCCTTGTACTTAACAGTTGCCCTAACTTAATAAATGCAGTTCCCAACTCTTGAAACATTAATCTTAAATTAACAGGAAGTTCTGGATCCAATAAAAGACTGTATTCCTCTTCCTCCTCTTTGGAAGGTAGAATCTTGGCTTTGATACTACGGTTGATAAACTTTCCGAAACCGTATTTGATTAATGCAGAATTGATTTCTTTTCCTCGTTGTCTAATATTCTTATCTGCCATAATTAATCACATAAAATTAGTTTTGTTTAAAAAAAAATAGTTTGTTTTGAGTTTAAAACTCAAAACTTATTCAAAAGAAAAAAAATTATTTAACAGTAATTTTTACTTTTTTAGATACTGAATTGTAGCAATCAGTTTTTTTGGATTTAACAACAGCTTTGAATTTACCTTTTTTGTTTAATTTAGTAATTTTAAAGGTTGCTTTTCCTTTACTGTTGGTTTGAGCCTTGTAGGTTTTTCCTTTAACTTTAATGGTAACTTTAGTGTTTTTAAGAGCTTTGCCCTCATTTGTTTTTAAAGTTACAGCATATTTTTTAGTCTTTTTAGCTTTCTTAAATGCTTTATTTTTAGCAGTTAATTTAGGAGTTGCTTTTTTAACTGTAATAACTTTTTTAACTAAAACATCACCATATTCTACAACGACAAAATGAGTTCCAGGTTTTAAATTCTTCAAACTCACGGTAGCCACACCATCACTTCCAATATGTCCTGTGACTTCCTTGTTATCTATTGTGAATATTACAGTTCCACTAGTTAAAGTTGAATTACCTTTCTTGACAGTGACACTATACTTGGTATTAGCAGTGTATACTTTAGTTAAATCAGCTGCTTCAATGGTCTCTTTACTGCCGCCAAACATATTAATGATACTTGAGAAGTCAAAGGTACCATTACCAAAAGTGGAACTGTTTAATAAACTTGAGATGTTGAAACTTGTTCCGTTACCGAAACTGAAGTTACCGTTCAATAAATCAGATATGTTAATGGATGTACCATTACCAAAGCTTAAGGTAGTTCCGTTCAATAAGTCGGATAAGTTGAACTTGGTTCCGTTACCTAAATCGATGGAGGTTCCATTGAACATTTTTGAAAAGTCAAAGCTTGAACCGTTACCAGAGCTTCCAATTTTAAGTGTATCATCACTAGCGGAATCTTTTGATAATTTGTCTTCTTTTTCAACTACATCAGCGCTTAAGACTTCATCCTCACTATCTGCAGCAACAACTTCCACGTCGTCTGCAACATCAGTACTTACTACATCATCTTCACTATCTACAGCAACAACATTTGAATCATCTGCATTGGAAACTTCAACTACATCAGATACATTATCTGCTGCGCTTACAGCACTAACTGCAAGCAATGAAATGAAAACCAATGAAATGATCATCAATGTTTTATTCATTTTGAAAATATTAATTCCTCCTTTTTGAATTTTAAAATAATTTATAAATTATTTAACATGAAATTTTAAATTTGTCATATTACTAAATCTGATAATCTAGAGCAAATGTTTAGTTTCAGTGCCAACCAACTTTACATCTTCAACCAAAAGCAAATCGACCATTCCTTTTCCAATAGAATGTGCTTCTGTAATCTTGCATGAAATCTTATTGAATGTAATCGCATCCAACTTGTCTTCAACAACGGGCAGGTCTGACGCATAGCTGGCATTCATTACCAGGAAATCACCCTCTTTTGAAGGTATGATGACATACCCTTCCAAATTTTCCATCCAATTTATTGTATCATTGTTATTGTAGGTTTCAGGTTCTGACTTGAAATCTGCTAGGTATTCCTGTGTATCAATAGCATCTATGGCATATGTTCTGAATGTCACGTTATCCAGTTCGATATCGTTTTCCTCATCCACAGGGGACTGGTCTCCAAGCAGACTGTTGAATATTCCGGCACTTGCACTGGAAATGCTAAACATGAAAATTATCACAATTAAAGCAATATATCTTTTTTTCATAATATCAGGTTAAGTTATTCTTCGACCTTTTTATTCAATTCAGCCTTCTCAGCTTCGATTTTTTCTTCCAAACCGGCTACAACAATGTCAATTTTTTCCTTGACGTCTGAAAGATCTTCCTCAATGGTGGCTAACTCAATGGCTTTTTCGATATCCTTTTCAAGGTTCTTAATCAACTCGTTTTTAGCCTTTTGCATCTTCAATTGTGCATTTAAAAAGATCTCTTCCAAGTTATTTTTAGCCTTGAATAAAATGAGTTCAATAGGTTTTTCCACATCTTCAGCGATTTCCTTGTCAACCGCATCCAACAACTTTACGATATCTTTATCCGCATCATCAAGGGCCTTATCAATTTTTTTATCGGCCTTTTCGATGTGTGCAGCCATCTTCTTTTCGTTAACGGATTTTTTTACATCAAGTTTCTTCTCTTCTGCCTTTATTTTTGCATTGACTTTTTTCTCTTCAGCTTTTAGTTTCTGTTCATCAGACTTCACTTTAAGATTATCCTTTGTTTCGTCTAATTTTTTTGACATTTTCTCTTTTTCTTCATGTAAATCCATTTTTACACCCCATCTGGAAAATCAATTTTACAAAACGGATTTCCGAATATATATATAGAAACTCATTAATAACCCTTATGTAAATGATTAAAGTAAAATAAAAGAACCCCTCACATAGTAATATGTATAATTTATAATCAATGTTTAAAAAAAATAAGAAAATTAAATAAAATTAACAAGTAAACTATTAAAAATTGTAAAAAATTAATTAACATTCAAAAAGGAACTCAAAATGAGGTATACCATCTTCGAGATATTCATCGGACACCCTTTTGAAACCTAAGTTAGTGTAAAAATCAACAAGATAAGCCTGGCCTGAAAGCCTAATCTTATTTTTTCCCAAATCTTTGACAATGAAATCCATTGCCCTTTTCATCATGGCCCCTGCTATTCCCTGACCCCTATGAGACTTCTTGACCACAATCCTGCCGATTGCCATTTCATCATATGAAACGTTTTCGGGAAGGATTCTCAGGACGGCCACAATCTCATCATCATCCTTGACAAACAGGTGATATGCAACATTGTCCTTACCGTCAAGATCCTGATATATGCAGTCCTGCTCGACTACAAAAATCTCCAATCTCAATTGGATAATCTGGTAAAGCTCATCAAGGGAAAGACCATTAAACTCTTTTAGAACATATTCCATACAATCACCTAATCCAAAGGCAAATGTTTGGACATTACCTTATCCTTCAGCTTGTCCAAATCGGAAGATATCAAAAAGATCTTTTCACCATTTTTAAATGTCTTATAACTCCATCCATCACCATACCGGGAAATTGTGTAGTCGCCATCAGGAAGGGTTTCATTAAAAATCTCCTGAGTATCCTCTTCAACGATTTCCTCTTTAGGAACCGCAATATTGTTAATCCTATCAATTTCAAGGCTAAATTGCCTAAACAGTTCATTTCCCATTTGGCCTTGAACATACCAGTTCAATGCATCAAATTGATCAAGGCCCACATTTAAAGAGGATTTCAACAATGAGCCTGTTTGTTTATACTCATTTAAAAGAAGTTTTGCATATTTTTCAAAATATCCAAAAGAATAATTGTCATACTTTAACTGTTCTCGAAGCAATATTGATTTCAACAGGTCATTCCGTTTTTGTAAACTATTCAATACATCAGAGCCATTCATCAACATTATTTTTGAATTTTAAAGCATATAAATATACAACTATTTAAGTGATGAAAACAAATATAAGTATACTAGTAAACTATTTTTACTATGAGGTGCATTAAAATGAGTATAAAAAAAGTTGTTGTAGCAGGAGGAGGAGTGCTTGGAAGCCAAATCGCTCTTCAAACTGCATACTGTGGATTCGACGTGACAATATGGCTTAGAAGCGAAGGATCAATTGAAAGGGCCAAACCTAAACTTGAAAGATTCAAAAACATATATGTAGACACACTTGAAGCCATGAAAACCGACCCAAGTGCATACTGCAGAGGTTTAGCGAAATCAACTGACTTGAGCGCTGAAGAACTCGATGAATTAAAGCAAAAGGCACAAGATGCCTACGACAGCCTGACTTTGACAACAAGTTATGAGGAAGCAGCAGCTGATGCAGACTTGATTATCGAGGCTATTGCTGAAAATCCAGAACAGAAAATTGCATTCTATACAGAGCTTGCAAAATACATGGAAGACAAGACCATCCTTGTGACAAACTCCTCAACATTGCTTCCTTCAATGTTTGCGGAATACACCGGAAGGCCTGAAAAGTATTTAGCTCTTCACTTTGCAAACACAATCTGGGCAAACAATACCGCAGAAGTCATGGGCCATCCTGGAACAGAGCAAGAGTATTACGATCAAGTGGCACAGTTTGCGGAAGACATCAACATGATTCCTTTAAAACTCAAAAAGGAACAGCCAGGATACATCCTGAACTCCCTTTTGGTTCCGTTCCTTAATGCAGGCCAAGCATTGCTTGCAAATGATGTTGCAGACCATGAAACCATTGACAAAACCTGGATGCTAGCTACCGGTGCTCCTGCAGGACCATTCCACATCTTGGATATTGTAGGCCTTACCACAGCTTACAATATCGTGGTCATGAACCCTGAGTCTAAAGACCCTGACACCACCGCTGGAAAGATAGCCAAAATGCTTAAAGAAAAAATAGATGCCGGTGAAACCGGTATTAATGCTGGAAAAGGATTTTATGATTACTCATAATTCCTTTTTTATTCTTTTTTTAAATTCAAATCTATTGACTTCAATGTCAACCCATTGAATGTTTCCATAAATTGGGAATCAAGGTTTTTCAATCCCATCTTATCTTCCCATTCATCATTGATTTCATACAATTTCGGAATGAAATCCTCACCCTTTTTAGTCAATTTCAGGATATATCTGCGCCTGTCCCCACTTGACCTTTCGCGAAGAATCCAACCATTGCCCTCAAGTTTTTTGACAGCTTTTGTAATTGCGCCTTTTGTCAGGTACAATCCGTCAGACAAGTCTTTCTGATTCAATTCATCGCTTTCATGTATCATAAGAATGCACAATGCCTGAATCAAGCTCAAATCATATTTCAAAAGCGCATCATTGAGGTATTTTCTATGATTCTTGTGGAAAATAAAGAGAATATCCCCCAACCGGTTAGAATCATAAAAACCCATTGTTTTTTCAAATTTCATCAAATAATATTATATTGAAAGTTATATTTAAATAATTTAGACCTTAGGTTTTAGTCAATCCTAAAAACATTTATATACCATTAGTATGTAACAATAATATTGTGTACTTAAAAACTTATAAATCAGGTATTTTATAATCTCCAAAATAATATAAATACCCCTTTGGAAGAAAACACCACTTCCAATGAATACCATCTATTTTATTAAAATTTTAACCAAAATTAGTCAAAAAAACGTATCAATTCAACAATTTTTATTTGTCTCATTTAATTAACATTTCACATATCGAAAAAAACAGTTGAACAAACACCAAATATGGAATCAAATACAAATAAAAAGATTTATATAGCATGAAAATATAAGTATTAAACGATGTGAAAAGAATTTCATATCTTATGATGAACATCAGTCAACCATTTTATAATCTCCAAAATGATTAGAATATGTTCAATTAGGAAGTAGATCGACACTACTTCCACTACTCCCCCTATTTTTAATAATTAAACATCATCAAGAATGCTTTTATCTGCCCCAGCAATCTCAACAAGATATTCAGCCTCAACTATATGGAGCTTGGATGGAATTACAATACAGTGAAGAGGACCTCCGAAATCAAAATCGATTAATTCTGAAATCTTTCCTGCACGGACAACAACATCCTTTGAACCGACACGTGCAATTCCCATGGCCAAGGTGTCCTCAGTTATCAATCCTTCACGGTCCAAATCGTTCTTGATATTCATCAAATACTCCAAACCCTGATTGACAGTCATATACCTGTCCTTGTGAGCCTGAATGTCCAATAGAACCAATGTATGCAAATCCATTTTAAGATTTTCCTCAATAGCCTCATAAGGAGACTTAGGATAAAAGTTATAATCCGGAAACGGAATAGTGGTTACCTTTCCAAACTTATAGCCCTGAAGACCTGAAATGGCCGGTGCAGAAGACAGGATTGATGATCCATGAATAACCTCAAAATCAATTCCCTTTTTAGAGCATTGGACCAAAAAGTCACTGTGAGTGGTTGCAATTAATGGGTCCCCTCCAGTGATTAGTGCAACATCAGAAGTCTTGGCCTCTTCAATGAACTTGTGTTCCTCTTCAACTTCCCCTCTAACCAAAACTTCAATTTTCTGACCGATCAGCTCTTCGATAGCCTCAAAACTAGAACCGAATAATCTTGATGTGAAAAATTCCGCATAAATTTTATCAACATTTTTTAAACATTCTAATCCCTTAAGAGAAATATCCTTCTCATCAAATAATCCTAATCCAACTAAATAAAACATAATACTATTTATAATAATTTAAGCATAAATAACTTTATGAAATGTGTAAAAGTTCCATTAAAAGAGTTAAATGACACCCGTATAAAATTGATGGAAAATGGACTAATGAATATGGAATATAGGATTAAAGCGGAAAAGGAGTTCGGATATATTCCAATAAATGACGATATTGATGATTATGAAATTGTGGACGTCGAACTTGAAGAGATAAAAAAGGTTCCACATAATTTTTCTGAATTGCTTGAAGGCGAATTGACCGAGGAGGAAATAGAAAACTTAAGAACATCATTTGACACAATAGGAGATGTTGTTATCTTGGAGATACCTGATAATCTGGAAAATAAAAAGCAGCTTATCGGGGATGCTGCCCTCAAGTTCACAAAAAGAAAATCAATCTATATGAAAAAGAGCGCAATCAAGGGAACAACTCGTGTAAGAGATTTGGAATTCCTATCTGGAGTGGACGATTCAGTAACAATTCACAAGGAACACGGCGCCCGTTTGAAACTTGATGTGCGTGAAGTTTATTTCTCACCTAGGCTCGCAACCGAAAGAAAACGAGTGATGGAAAGCGTAAAAGACGGCGAAAGAATTCTTGACATGTTCTGTGGAATAGGGCCTTTTCCAATTGTCATTGCAAAAAACAAGGATGTTGAAATCACAGCTGTAGACATCAACGAGGCCGCAATCAGATATCTTGATGAGAACATTGAATTGAATAAGCTTAACGGGTCCATTGAAACTTACTGCGGAGATGTTCGTGAGGTCAGCAAATCATTTAACTCAAAATTTGACCGCATTATAATGAACCTTCCCGGACTTGCCTACACTTTCCTTGACGTTGCAGTTGATTTGATTGAAGAGGATGGAATAATCAACTATTATGAATTTTCTGACTCATATGAACAGGGAAAAAAACGCTTGGAAGATGCATGCAGAAAAGCTGGAAAGGAAGTTGAAATCATCAACACACGCAAGGTCAAGTCAACCAGTCCCGGCGAATGGCATGTGGCAATTGATGGTAAAATTAAGAAAAATAGCTAAAAAAATAGAAAAAAAGTAAGATTTTAAAAAAAATCTTATCTAGAATTGGATCCTGTTACCGGTCCAATCGTCATCATCATTGAAAGCGTTGAATTTCTTTTCGTCTTCAAGATACTTGTCCATGTCCCTATATAACTTAGCTCTGAAGATGTCAGGATAAGCAATGTATAACATGTCTCCGTTAGCGCTAGTTTCTTTCACATAGGTTTGTTGGAAATCAATGACTGAATCATCTTCCTTACTGAAGTGGTGGACCTCATTTGCGCATAGGATTTTGAAATGCACAAAGTCATCTTTTAATAATTCATCAACTAAATCCTCAATCAAAGGAGGTAAAGTTTTTTCT
>NZ_JAGAXX010000088.1 GCF_017940815.1 Methanobrevibacter sp. | reverse complement strand
TTATGGGTATTAAGACCTTTTTTAATAAAATAAAAAATTATCCTAATGTATTTTTATAAACCATCAAAAAATAATATGAAAAATAAGAAAAAGAAAATGAATCTGGTCGAATTTTAACAAAAAAAATTCAGGCCCCTAAAAATTTAACTCTAACAATTGGCCATCAGAAGAATATGCATAGTAAAAGTAACAAAATATGGATAATTGCAATAGTTTGAACTCATAGTTAACCCGGTTCGGCCCATAGATTAAAAATGAACTATTTAAATCAAAGTCCTAGTGTTTGAGTTAATGGAATTCCCAAACCTCAAGAGTAATCAAATAGAGAAATTTCCAGGGATTACCATTTCTTTATTATCATAAATGTAAAATGTGACGTACTCCTTGATTAATGTATAATCCATATGTGCCAGAGAATTTTCTATAAATAAGAATGAATGTAGATTAAGCTTTAAAGAAAGTGAAAAAATGAACCTAAGATTAAAATAATAAAAAATTGATTAATTTAAAATTAATAATCAATAGCAAGTATACATTTTACTTTAAAGTTTCTCAGCGTAAACGATAACTTCACCGTCGACCATTTCATGAGTGTACCTGTGATAGAGTGAAACGTTGTTCATGCACTTTATGTATGACACCTTCAGCACTTCGGGGTTGTCCTTGAAATAAGCTTCCCTTGTTGCGCCCTTGCCCCTTCCGTGCAGGTTGTCGACAATGTCCATACCGAGAAACTCATTGTGAGATCCCTGATTCAGGTGGGTTGCATTGAACTTTCTTAACATGTGGGGGCGAAATCGTCTGTATCCCCCAGCATAACCGAGTTTAAGATAATCATTGATGAATCGGAACTTGCGCCCGACATAATCCGGAGCAAACTTCAATAAACAATCATTGAGATTGAAATCCTTTTCCTTGAGCTTTACCTGTGCGATGAACTGGACAGTTTCCGGATTGAGGAAAGTGTAATATGGCCTGTCTGTCTTTTTCCGGGTCAGCTTGCATGTGCAGACAACATTGTCATGTCTGCTTAGATATTCCAGTGCGTCTTTAAAACTGTCCTTTTTGTGATATGCTTGTGTGCCTTTAAAAAGCATTTCGTTGGTCATTGATTTTGCCTCGCATCTTGAAGATCCGCTTGAGGTTAAAACCAGAATCCACATTGCCAGGTTGTCATCAGCAATGGAAATTGCTTTTCTGATTTCATCCTTGGTCAGCAGCTCCTCATATGAAATGGAATCATGCTTTTTGATTTTTCTAATGTTTAACGGCGGAATATATGGCAATGTGATTCGGTTGTAGTGATAGAAAGTTTTTATTTTAGTTATTGTGGTTGAAATTGTGTTTCCAACATGGTTATCGATTAGGAAGTTTCTAAAGGATAAGATACGTGAGTATAGTTTAAGCTTGCTTTCAGGCACATTGTTTTCCTGTTCAATTTTAGCCTCCTCCAAAAGTTCGGACAGGCTCATCTGATGAAAGTCAGAGTACTTGGAAAAGGCAGTGCCGTAGGTCTTGATGGAATTTTTTGAATGACCTGCATTCAAATGAAAAGACCTTATCAAATCATAGTCTTTTCGTGATTCATTTCTAACAATCTCCAAATTTTTTATTAAAAGTTAAATTGAAACTTTTTATACGAGATTGTCTTAAAAAAGAAGTATTTAAAGATAATGTAACCAAAAAGAAATCAAGGAGGATTATTAAAAAAAAGAATTAAGGAGAAATAATGATCTCCTTATTTTTTCACAGTAATTTTAACTTTTTTACTGGTTGCTTTGAAGTTTTTGTTTCCTTTGAATTTAATAACAGCAGTGTATTTACCTTTTTTGTTTAGTTTGGTAATTTTGAAGGTTGCTTTACCTTTGCTGTTAGTGGTTGCCTTGTAAGTTTTTTTACCGACTTTTAAAGTAACTTTAACTTTTTTAACTGCTGCTTTGCCAGCTTTTAAAACGATAGTGTATTTTTTGGTTTTCTTTTTAGCTTTGAAAGTAGCTTTTTTAGCAGTTATTTTAGTAGCTTTTTTAGTTATTTTAGGAGTATTAGTGGTTGTTTGTCCTGTATTTGTGGAAGTACCATTACCAGAGGTACCATTTGTAGATGAATTTGTATCAGGGGTTGGAGTTGTTTCAGTAAAGTTGTATTTGTATGATCCTTCAGATTTAAGGTAGTTTTCGTTACCTTCGAAGTATGCTTTTATTTCACCTTCACCAGTTAAATCAGACACTTTAAGATTACCACTATCGTCAGTAATACCGGTTTTATTTTCACCGTTAACAGTATAATTTACATTTACATTAGAAACAGGATTTCCTTCAGCATCTTTAACAGTAATGGTTACAATACCTTTTTCAGATGAACTGATGGATGTGTTGGTTTCAACAGCAACAACTTTAAGTTTGGTAGCGTTTACATAATTATGATTATCAGTGGTTTCAACGTTTAAATTTGCATCAAAATCATAGTCACAATCTTCAATAACACAATAAGTTTCAATATCTGCAGCTCCAGGAACATCTACAATTCCTTTTACATTACAGTTATTGAATTTACACTCTTTGAAGTATATTCCATCATCTAAGTAATAATCGCCAGTTTTTGCCACAATGGAATCTGCAGTTATATTTTCAAAAGTACAATTGTTGAAGTTAGTTAATCCATATTTATAAAGAGTTATTACACCATTTTCAGTAGTAATGTCTTTAAATTCACAATTATTAAAATTTATAGCATATGTTTGTCCATATCCATACTCTTCAACATGACTTTGATCCGCTTCACTTAATGCTTTCTCAATCGTGATATCACCTATTATTGAACAATTGATAAAATTCATATTTCTTTCATAATTATTATAATGTGCTCCTTTTTTTGTAACACCATGATAAATTGTCATGTTAATAAATGTGTAGGTTGCATTTGGAGCTCCTGCACCATATACATCAGACCTAAAGCTGAGTAGTGTTTCTTTAGATTGGCCTATTAAAGTAATATTTTTTGGATCATTAATATTTATTCTAACATAATCCCCATTTGCTAAATATATAATTCCATTATCGGCAATATTACCTAATGCAAAATTAATACCAATATCTGTACCATATGCAGTTGACCAGTCTTTTCCAGTTGTAGTATCTGATTCAGGATCATTTTCAGAATTAACATCAACATATATTACATTAGGAGCTTCTTTTAAAATGTTTTCTGAAAAAGAACTCATCAGTAATGATTCTTTATTTGATTTAAGAATTAAATTATTGCTATTAAGTGTAACTGGATTTATAATCACGTTATTAGTTCCTAAATTAGTTTGGTAACAATTTGTAAAAGTGTTGTTTTCAAATGTGTAATTTCCACTTATTTCTACAGTGTCAGATGTAGTTTGAGTGTGGTTGTAGAAATAATTGTTGTATACTTTTAAGTTTGGAATTCCCGCAGTGATATTTTCAAATGCTTGACTGAAAGCAGCAATTGCTTGACCATTTTTAGCTTTATTGTTAATGAATGTTGAGTCATGTACATTTAATGCACCACTATTCATTGCAGTGATTGCCCCACCATTTCCATTAGTGTTACAGTTTTCATTTTCTTCAAATGTACAATTTTCGATGGTGATATCATAGTTTCCTCCCCACCATCTGGAAGCACCAATAGCCCCTCCACCAATGTTAGTGTGACATTTGTTTTTCTTAAAAATGGAATTGTAGACTTTTAATGTACTGTAAGTATATAATGCTCCACCATTCCATCCTGCATCATTTCCTTCAAAAATACTATTATTTATTACAGTTTGCGCATTGTAATGAGTGTGAATTGCACCAGCCCACCATTCTGCAGTATTATTAATAAATTTTGAATTATTAACATATAAAATACCACAGTTATTAATTGCTCCAGGTTCTACACTGGCAGAATTACGAACAAATGTACAATCATCTACATTCATCACAACTCCAGTATATGTTCCTGCTTTATAATTACTCACAACGCCATAACCTGCAGATGAATCAACAATATTACAATTTGCTAAATTCATAGTTCCATCAGTATTATAAATCACTGCATTATGACCTGTTGCTGCAGTAATATTATAAAAGTTACAATTTTGCAAATTATTAGTTCCAGCCAATTCTAAAAGATTTGTTACACTCATATCTCTAAATGTAACATTAATAAATGTAATAGTTAGACTAGAATCAGTATTAATAAATGGAGTTCCAGTATAAGTGCCTGCAGTTATATAACTATTTGCAGTACCAATAATTGTGGCACTATTTTTGAAGTTAATTTGATTATTTGGTGTGTAACTAGTTCCAGTTAATTTAATTATATA
>NZ_JAGAXX010000087.1 GCF_017940815.1 Methanobrevibacter sp. | reverse complement strand
TTATGGGTATTAAGACCTTTTTTAATAAAATAAAAAATTATCCTAATGTATTTTTATAAACCATCAAAAAATAATATGAAAAATAAGAAAAAGAAAATGAATCTGGTCGAATTTTAACAAAAAAAATTCAGGCCCCTAAAATTATTTTTTTCCAAGCAATGAATCAATTCTGTTATTATAACCTACAGTTTTACCTGTTTCGGCACTGTCCTTTTTAGCATTAACCGCCAAACGGTCAACCTCATTATTTAAGGCATTATTAGAATGGCCCTTAACTTTAATAAATTCAATATCAGAACCTTTTTTAATTTCATTCATCGAATCCCAAATTGCCCTAATCAGTTCAAGGTTTTCAATTGGCTTGTTGCCCCGGCGTGTCCAACCATTCTTCTCCCAATTGACTGCCCATTGGGTAAATATACCTATGCAATATCCTGAATCGGAATATATTTCAAGCTTATCACCTGCATTTGCATTATCCTTGAAATGCCTCATTGATGCATATATCGCATACAGTTCCATCTCATTGTTTGTGGTCAATTTACATCCACCGGATTGAGAACCTTCCCTTTCACCATTGACAAGCACTATAAATGCCCAACCTCCCTCTTGGCGAATATATTCCCCATTTTTGTTGATCATGGTTGCGGCACCATCCGTAAAATAAGAGTAAGTATTCATGGATTAAACTCTATTCCCAATGGTATAAATAATATTTTTTACAACTGTTTCATTATCAACTGTTTCAAAAGAAACAATTATATTATATAAAAACAAAATATTAATCAGGTGAAAAAAATGGATGATGAAAGTTTTCAGGCAATAACTAGAAATTCCCCATTCATCGCATGGATACACAACCTGTCCTTGAACCAGCAGAAATACATGAAATCAAAATTGAATGATCTTGATTTAGGCCATGACGTGAGATACATCATGTTCATATATGACAATCCCTGCTGTTCACAGGATGACTTGGTAAACATGTTCAGCCAAAGCAAGGGAAACGTTGCGAAGGTGCTGAAGAAATTGGAGGATTCAGACTATATAAAAAGGGAGCCAAACCCTGAAAACCGTAGAAAATATATGTTGACAACAACAGAAAAAGGAGAGGAAATAGTACCTAAAATCAGACAGTTATCCCTTAATTGGGAAAAGGAAGTGGGGATAACCGATGAAGATGATGAATTTAAACAGAGAATTAAGGAAATAGCAATGAATGCTATAAAACTGGTGGAGTGAAATTATGGAAATAAAATTTGAAACCTATGTAATTTTCGTTTCATTCATAACATCATTCTTTGCAGTGTTTTTATCGTCGGGAATTGTATTGGGAATTCCATCAATAGCTCAAGAATTTGGAATGAACAATATCGTTCAAAATTGGATACCTACAATAGCGTTACTCGTCGTGGCAGTATTTACACTTCCTGCAGGTCAGATTTCCGGAAAATTTGGCGTTAAAAAGCTATTGATAATCGGCGTCTCTATTTTTATTTTGGCGTCCATTGGTGCATGCCTATCATTTTCAACAGAAACATTTCTATTTTTCAGAGTAATACAAGGCATTGGAATGGCATTTCTAAACGTGTCCGCAATGGCAATGGTGGTTCAAGCCATTAAACCACAAAATCGTGGAAAAGCGTTAGGTTTTACTGTTACTGGAATATATTTGGCAGGATCACTATCACCCGTATTCTGCGGATTTCTTGTATATAACTTTGGCTGGAGATCAATGTTTTACTTCGTTATACCTTTTTTAATACTTTGCTTAGTTATAATGATTTTAAAGATTCCGGGAGACTGGAAAACCTATGAAAACAATAAGATTGATTCCATAGGATATCTGATTTATGGAATTGGCATTTTACTGTTCATCTATGGATTTACAAATCTTATGAATGCCGTGGGAGTAATATGCATCACAGTTGGAATGTGCCTGTTAATCATCTTCGGATATTATGAGCTTAACATAGACAGTCCCGCATTTAATATGAAACTATTTAAAAACATGAAATTCACATCATCCAACATAGCCGCATTATGCAGTTATCTTGCCATTGCGGCGATAACCACAATTTTAAATTATCATTTTCAGTATGTAAGAGGATGGAATGCCCAGCTTGCCGGCATAATACTGATAATCACCCCAATAATCATGGCAATAATGGCACCAAATGCAGGAAGACTATCCGACAGGATACATCCTCAAAAGTTGGCTGCAATTGGAATGACAATAGCCACAATAACTCTTGCAATACTATTATTTTTAGATGAAAACACTCCTATTTATCTGATAGTGATTGCAATGATCTTGCAGGGAGTGGGAATGGGATTGTTCACCACCCCAAACACCAATGCGATTATGAGTTCTGTTCCGCCAGAGGAAACTCCAAATGCATCCGCAGCACAATCTGCAATGAGAACAATTGGTCAAACCATGAGTTTGGGGCTTTTGACATTGGTATTTGCATGGTTTATGGGAAATTTGAAATTATCATCGAGATATGCTGATTTGATAGTTCAAAGTTCACAATCAATATGTTTGATATGTACAGTTATTTGTATAATAGCAATATTCGCCTCGTTAGTGGGCATAAAATCAAAAGATTCATTTAATTTATAAAAATAAAAGAGGGAAAATATGGAGATAAAATTTGAAACATATGTAGTGTTTATATCATTTATCACCTCATTTTTTGCGGTGTTCTTATCAAATGGTATAATCATAGGCGTTCCGGCAATAGCACAGGATTTTGCAATGAACAATGTCATTCAAAATTGGGTGCCTACAATATTTTTCCTTGTCGTTGCGGTGTTCACCGTTCCGGCAGGACAGATTTCAGGTAAATTTGGAGTTAAGAAATCATTACTTGCAGGAATCATAGTGTTCCTGATAGGCTCAATAGGCGCATGCCTGTCCTTTTCAACAGAATCCTTCTTGATATTCAGGATTATGCAAGGGGCAGGAGTGGCATTCCTAAACGTGTCTGCAATGGCAATGGTTGTCCATGCAGTTTCACCAAAAAGCAGAGGAAAGGCTTTAGGTTTTACCGTAACAGGAGTTTATTTGGCGACTTCACTTTCGCCGGTAATCTGTGGATTTTTGGTTCATAACCTCGGTTGGAGATCAATGTTTTACTTTGTTATTCCATTCTTGGTCTTATGTATCATACTAATGATTACAAAAATCCCTCAAGAATGGAAGACTTATCAAGATGACAAGATTGATAAAGTGGGTTCTTTACTTTACGGTATAGGAATTTTATTTTTCATTTACGGATTCACTAGTTTGATTACAACACCCGGTAAAATATTAACCGTTCTTGGAATTATCTTGCTAGTAATATTCGGAGCATATGAGCTAAGGCAAAAATCACCGGTATTCAACATGAACCTGTTCAAGAACAAGAAATTCACATCATCAAACGTGGCTGCACTTTGCAGCTATCTTGCGATAATGGTTGTGACAACAATCCTAAACTACCACTTCCAGTATGTTCGTGGATGGAATGCTCAAATGTCCGGTGCAATATTGATCATCACACCAATCATCATGGCAATAATGGCGCCAAATTCAGGAAGACTGTCCGATAAGATACATCCTCAAAAATTGGCCGCTATTGGAATTGGAATAGCTGCAATTGCATTGCTGATATTGACATTCCTAACTGGAGACACACCACTTTATGTAGTTATCTTAGCAATGATACTTCAGGGTATAGGAATGGGACTGTTCTCAAGCCCAAACATGAACGCAATCATGAGTTCAGTTCCTCCAAAGGACGCTCCAACAGCATCAGCGTCACAGGCAACAATGAGAACAATCGGACAAACCATGAGTTTAGGCCTTTTGACACTTGTATTCGCATGGATCATGGGCAATCTTGAACTGGCTCCCCAATATGCAGGAATGATTGTTCAGGCTTCACAAATCATTTGCGGAATCTGTACATTAGCATGCGTTCTTGCAGTGTTCGCCTCACTTGTCGGAGTAAAATCAAAAGACAAATTCAACACAGGAAGATAATTGATTTTTCAATAATCTTCTTTTCTTTTTTTAATCAATTTTTTTAAATACTTTAAAATTATATATTTACTTGATGAATAGGAAGTTAATTATTGCTTTGATAGCTATTGTAATTTTGGCTATTTTTGCATACGGTATATATTATGTCAATGATTATTATCATGCCGACTCAAGCGTTTCAGATTATATCAACGGCAGTGATAATGTCAATGTCATTAAAACAGATAATGGACTGTTGGTTGATGGTCCTGGAAATGATACAGCATTAATATTATATCCTGGTGCCAAAGTGGAATACACATCCTACTTGCCATTGTTGAGTGAAATCGCCAAAGAAAACATTGACTGCTTTGTTGTCGAAATGCCATTCAACCTTGCATTTGCCAATGAGAATGCTGCAGACGATATTATCAACAACTACAACTACACACATTACTATATGTCAGGACACTCTCTCGGAGGCGTTGCGGCCTCAAGTTACGTTAACCATACCAATAAAACCGACGGATTGGTGTTGCTTTCATCATATCCTACAGAAGAAATTCACAAGCCTGTCCTATCAATATACGGCAGTGAAGACAAGGTCCTGAATATTGAAAAATACAATGAATCCAAATCATTGATGAAAAATTTAACAGAAATTGTTATCAAAGGGGGAAATCATGCCCAAATAGGCAATTACGGACATCAGGACGGTGATGGAATAGCTAAAATCTCTCCTGAAAAACAGCAAGAAAAGATTGCAGACGCTATAATCAAATTTATCGAATGATTACTATGGAAATAACAGCTGAAGAAATGAAAAAATCAATAGAAAAGATATACAAGAGACTGGATGAGGTCTCACCTGTCGACTTTGACTGCGGCAAATTATGCGGAGAGGTATGCTGCGTATATGATGCAGAAGACTACAGAAACGAGGAACTTGCCTTATATCTGCTTCCTGGTGAAGAGCTGATGTATGAGGACAGCCCTGAATTCGATTTATATTATATCGATTCATCCGAAATCAAGTATCCTCACTCATGGAAAGGACAGATTTATCTTGTAAAATGCAAAAATCCTCCAAGGTGTGACAGGTCAATAAGACCTATTCAATGCAGAACATTTCCATTGATTCCCCACCTAAACAAGAAAGGGGAATTTCATTTGATATTTGATGAGTCCGAATTCCCCTACAAGTGTCCAATCGTGCATGACCACATTAAGCTGAACGATGATTTTGTAAGGACAACCTATGAAATATGGCTGATGCTGATGCAAAATCCGTTAGTCTACGATTTGGTGGATATGGACTCTAGAATGAGAGACAACAGAAAGACAGATTACGAAGTGGTAATATGATACGCAAGATTATTGTCTTGGCATTGGCGTTATTCATACTGATGAATGCCGTTAGCGCAATAGACTCAACAAACTGGACAAACGCGACTGTGGGCTATGAGACTTTCAAGATACCTCCACAATATACCGAAAATCCATACAGCCACGACTTTAACATGTATGAATATGACGAGGATATCGATGAGTTCACCATTCGCTACGTCAATCCGAGAATTGTGGATTTATACGGATACTTTTTAGAAAAAAATGAGATGAAAAAGGTGGAGGTTGCCGGCCATGATGCCGTTCACTTTACAAGCTACGACAGGCACGACGGTAAAAACAACTCCAAATTATGGTTTTCAGCAGGTGAAGAGTTTTACTACATCGCTTGGAGAGGAAACGATATAACCCCTACCATCAAGGAAATTGTAAAAAGCGCTTCCGACTCAAAATATTCACATGATGAGTTTTACAGCATTCTAAACGAGGAATATCAAAACTATAAAATTGTTAATGCACTTGAATCACAAAGAAATGACTATCCTACAAGCGATAGCGGACATCATTCTTTTGTTTCAGTTGGAAGCAATGGAATCAACTTTGGAATTATGAGCTAATCATAATCTCCAATCTATTTCTTCCAAATTATTTTCTTTTAGATACTCATTGGCCAACTTGAAATGATTGCATCCGAAAAACCCTCTTCTTGCAGAAAATGGAGAAGGATGTGATGTGATTAAAACGAGATGATTATCATTTGTAATCAATTCCTTTTTCTTTTCGGCCTGTTTTCCCCATAGCATGAATGCAATAGGCTGATTTTGATTGTTTAGTATATCTATAACTTTATCCGTAAAAGTCTGCCAACCGCACTTGCTGTGGGAGTTTGCATTTCCCTCTTCAACCGTCAATACGGTATTCAAAAGAAACACACCCTGTTTGGCCCATTCTTCAAGACAACCTGACTCCGGTATTGGATAATCATACTCGGCATTTATTTCTTTAAAAATGTTTTTAAGGGATCTTGGTATTGGCCTACCTGAGGGGGTTGAAAACGCTAGACCGTGTGCCTGTCCCTTCTCATGATAAGGGTCCTGTCCTAAAATAACCACCTTGACATTGCTTAGGGGTGTTAACTTAAAGGCATTGAATATATCGTCATAAGGAGGATAAATTGTCTTAGAAGAATATTCATCGTCAATGAAATCCCGGATTTTTAAAAAATAGTCTTTGTTAAATTCGTCATCTAAAACTAAATCCCAATCATTACCAATCATAGAATTTAATTTGTAGTTTAAGTTATATTAATTTACTTTAAAAAAAAGAAAAAAGTAAGGATAGTAATTAGAATGAAATGCCTGCGTAAATACCGTTGAGGCTAAATGATTTCGTATTCCAATTAGCTATACTTCCTAATGAATTTCTTGAACTGGTAGGGTCTGCTACAGTCCATTTTC
>NZ_JAGAXX010000086.1 GCF_017940815.1 Methanobrevibacter sp. | reverse complement strand
AAGCAGAACATGTCACCACTGCGGACACATAAAAAAAGAGTTAAAAGTCAAAACACGCAAATGGAAATGTCAAAACTGTGGAAAAACACATGATAGAGACATAAACGCCGCAATTAATATACTAAACCGCTGGTTCAACGGGGATAGCCTGAAAAAACATTAAAATTAACCAATCAAATGAAAAAAAATTCAGGAATCTCCACCCTCTTTAAGGGTGGGGTGGTTCAATATTTATCTATTTCTTGTCCATGGTCATACTCTAACCCTATTGGGCAGGTATGCACTGTTGCTGATTTTACTATAGGAATCTCTTCAACAATTGCATTCTGAACAATGTGCGCTAACTTATGGGATTCATTTAAGCTCATGTCTCCATCAAGTTCAATATGTAATGTGACGGTTGCGTAAGCTCCTAAATAGTCTACTTTTATATCATGTGCGGTGTTTACATTGATGGAGTTATTTGCAACATCTCTTATGCGGTTAATTAACTCTTCAGAAGGAACTTTTCCCATAATGTTGTCAATGTTTTCCTTTGCGATTTCATATGCTGTTTTTATAATTAAACACCCAATTATCAACCCTATGATTGGATCTAGAATTGGAAATCCCATGTTTGAAACAACGACTCCTGCCAGTACTGCCACTGAGGAAAATATGTCTGTCTTTTGATGTTGCCCATCTGCAATTATCGCAGGGCTGTTAATCTGTTTTCCAATAGAAATAATGTATTCGCTTATTCTTAAATTGACAATTATTCCAACTGTTGCCATTATTGCGGCATAAAAGTCAGGGATTGTAATTAGTTCTGGATGAATTATTTTATGGATTGCTCCAGTAATGATTTCATATGCTACAATGGCTAAAAATATTACAATGACCAATCCGCTTATTGCCTCTGCACGGCCATGTCCATATGGATGGTTGTCATCTGCTGGCTTTTGTCCGATTACAAAACCGATGTATGCAATTATGGAGGTGGCTACATCAGACAATGTATGTGCTCCTTCGGAAACTAATGCATAACTTCCGGATAGTATTCCAACTGCTATATTCAAAACAGTCAATATACAATTTGCAACAATTGCAACTGTTGCAGCTTTTCTTCCACCTTTGCTTCTAAGCTCATCCATTTACTACACGCTCTTCCAGTATGTTCATTGCCTTTTCAATGTTTTCATAGGAGTTTGCATAAGACATTCTTACGTGGCCTGCACCGTTTGATCCAAATGCTGCTCCGGATACGGTTACTACCCCTGCATCAGCTGCCTTTTTGACAAAGTCTGGGTCTTCAATTTTTGGGAATACGTAAAATGCACCTTCTGCATTCACTGTTTCGTAACCCATTTCATTTAATCTTGAAACAATCAAGTCACGTCTGTTCTTAAATTCGTTAACCATTTTATGAACTTCATCTTGAGGTCCTGTTAAAGCTTCATATGCTCCTTTTTGTGCGGTTGAATTGGCACATGCGATACTGTTCTGGTGGATTTTAAATAGTTCTTCGCTGTAGGTTTCATTTGCATTCAAGTAACCTACCCTCAATCCTGTCATTGCGTATGTTTTTGAAAATCCGTTGATGGTGATAACATTATCACTGTATTTTGCAGGTGAGTAATGCTTTTTATCGTAAATGATTTTTTCATAAATCTCATCGGAAATGATCATGAAGTCATGGTCCATTGATAAATCAGCAATTGCTTTTATGTCTTCCTTGTCCATCACTGCACCTGTTGGATTGGATGGTGAGTTTAAGATTATGGCTTTTGTTTTGTCGGTGATTTTTTCTGCCACATCATCAGCCTTTAGCTTGAATTCATTTTCCATTTTACAATCAACTGGTACAATGTCTCCTCCTGCAAGATTTAGCACAGCTTCATACAATAAAAAACTAGGGTTAGGCAAAATTACCTCGTCGCCTTTTTCTATGAATGCCTGTGCACTGACATATAATGCCTCACTTGCTCCAACTGTAACAATGACATTTTCAGGATTTGTTTTTATGCCGTTGTCCTTTTTGAATTTCTTAACAATCTCTTCCCTTAATTCAATGTACCCTTTGTTTGGGGTGTAATGTGTGTCATTGTCATCGATGGATTTTTTCATTGCATCCTTAATGTTTTGAGGAACATCAAAATCCGGTTCTCCAATACCTAAGTTTATTGCACCCGGTTTTGTTGCTTCAAACATTTTTCTTATTTGTGATAATTCAATTAATTTTGTTCTACTTGCTGGATTTATCATAAATTTTAGCCTCTCTAATATATTATATATTATTATAGTAAATTTAATTTTTTCTAGTAATTATTTTTCACATGCTCCACAATTGTAACATGGGGATGTTTCACACCAGGGGGTTTGTTTTAAATTTCTCAATCGTCTATGTTCTATTTTAAGAAATCTTTTATTTACTCCGACATCAATTTTGTCCCAAGGTAGGGGATCATCTATATTATAATTTGGAGTCATGTCTCTCCATTCTTTTAGTATAACATTTTTTGTCACAGACTTCTCAATAATTGCACCAACTTGCCTATTTCCACAAGACAATATATATTGAACTAGTCCTTTTTTAGGACTTTCGCACTTAATGTTATAATTTTTCATTTCTTTTTTAATAAATCTGGTTTTCTTTTTAATGTCTTTAAAATCATAACCTTCCCATTGTAATGGAGTGTGGGGTTTTGGAATTACTGGATTAACACTAAACTTTACCCTTTTAGGGTTAGTGTGCATATCCGCAATTTTTTTCATGTACTCACAGAGGTCTTTTATGTCCTCCATGCTTTCATCAGGAATTCCAATCAAAAAGTATAGTTTGATATTAAAATCAAGTTTCACTGCATTTTCAATTACTGTAAAAATTTGCTCTTCCAGTATGGATTTATTTATCACTTTTCTCAATCTTGGAATGGATTCCGGCGCAAGGGTGATAGTTTTAAGTCCACTTTTTTTCAAGGTTTTCAAAGTTTCCAATGTTATGGACTCAATTCTCAGTGACGGTGTTGAAATCTGAAAGCCTTCATGTTCAAGTCCGTCAATCAATTTTTCCAAATCTGTATAGTCTGACACTGCAGCACCAATCAATGTGATTTTATTCAACCCAGTATTTTTCCTGTTTTCCAATGCTATGTCAATCAACTTTTGATGATCTGTTTGTCTCATTGGCCGGTACATGTAACCTGCCATGCAGAACCTGCATCCTCGTGTGCATCCGCGTGAAACATTCAACATTATTGAATTGTTGAAGACGCTCATGAAATCGTCATCATCGCTCCTGCTCAGTATCGGGTGGGTGATGTGGTATGTCTCATCCATATCGCCTATGATTGCAATCCTTGCATTGTTGTCATACTCTGGGATATAGACTCCGTTAATGTTTAGATAGGCTTCGAGCCTTTTATCGGGATTCTCTTTGTAAACATCAATAAAATCGTTTATTATGTTTTCTCCCTCTCCAATTATGAATATGTCTATATAATCTGCCAGGGGCATTGGATTTGCTGTGGCGCATGGTCCTCCTGCAATTATCAATGGGTCCTCCGCTCCACGATCTTCTCTTTTAAGGGGGATTTCGGAGTTTTTCAACATTTCCAACACATTGAAATAATCTTCTTCAAATTGCAATGTGAAACTTAAAATGTCAAAATGCCTGCTTGGTGTATTTGATTCTAATGAGTTTATGTTGGGAAAAATTATTCTCTCACACCAAACGTCTTCACGTTCGTTAATGCAGTTATACAATATGTTATAACCTAATGAAGACATTGCGGTTCTATAAACATTCGGATAGGCCAATCCAAACCTCACATCCACCTGTTTATAATTTTTTTGGAATGTATTTTTCTCGCTTAACATAAAATCATCTTTTTTCATGAATCTATACTATTTTTTATCTGTTCGATTAAATAAGTTATTTTTGACTTAATTATTTAAATCTGTATGATTTTTCTCAATTTGAATAATTATTTATCGATTTTTATTTTAATATCTGAAAATTTTGTCATTTTGATTATAAATGTTTATTTAATCAAATATACTTTTTTCATCGATTTGTTTAAATTTTATTTAGAATTTAAGAAAGTTTATTTTATCAAATTTAATTTTACTATGTTTATTGCTTTATTATTGATATAAATCATTTTTTAATATTTT
>NZ_JAGAXX010000085.1 GCF_017940815.1 Methanobrevibacter sp. | reverse complement strand
TACACAAATACACACCAAAATCAGTTGCAAAAACCGTATATCTAAATGTATTTTTAGGAGCCCTAATCATATCACAAGGATACTACTCAAAAACGGCCATACAACAATTATCTGAGAACTAAAAAATTCAGGCCCCTAAATTTATTATTTATCATATTTAAACATTAGAATGAAATTCCAAGTTTTAAAAATGTGGCAGTTACGAAAAAAAGAATAAAAAAAGGTTTTTAAAAAAACCCTTTAATTTTTAATGGTTATTACAGTGCTGTTTAAACCCAATACCCATGCGTGGTCAAAAGTTACTTCAAAATCACAATTATTATTTTTAAAAGTGAATTTATCGCCCTTTTCACTTCCCAAATCTTTAATGTAGATTTTTATTGACTCTTTGCCAACATCCAGTAAAACATCAATGGTATCAAGCTTATCATTTGTTTCAATTACATCAATTAAAAATTCCTCTATGGATGAGCAAACGCACTCTGAAAGCTCATTGCCCTTCAATTCATCTCTTATTACATCTACCAATCCATTTACATCATTAACATTTGCATTTATGGTAAACTCCAAAAAGTTTCCATCATGAGATTTGTTGATAAATATACCATGATATTCTCCATCTGTTTTTTTATGCAAATATCTGGAATAAATTACAATGCCCAATAACATGATGGCACCAACACAGAATGGTGTAATCCAAATACCATTTGAGCCAAATAACTTAGGCAATACCATCAACATTGCCAATACAAGAACTAAATTGAAGAACAGCGCAACAATATTTGATACCTTATTTTTTTGAATTGATTGAGTATAAAATATATAGAAAAATACAAATCCAAGAGGCAGGAAGTACAATCCATATAATCTAACGGCATTTGCAACGATTGCAGAATATTGGGCTTTTACTGAAAATATTGTTAATATCAAATCAGGACAGAAAATCATTGCTCCTGTAAAAATAACACTCACAATAGTTATAAATTTAAATGAAATGTTTTTTAAATTATCTATGGCATTATAATCATTATCATTATAATAAACAGCTATTATAGGAGATATTGCTTCCACCAGTCCAATGAAAAATATTGATATTATAAGCAGCATATTTGTACATATTTCCTGAGCAACCAAACCTCCATCGCCCAAAAATGAAATAATAACTGCATTATAAAATATTGTTGCAATAGTTATATACAACTGGGTTGAAGCTCCTCCAAACCCAGATTTACAAATATTTATAAAATCTTTTATTAAAGTAATTAGATTGATTTTAACCAGATGCAATGTCTTATTCGGTTTGAAGAAATATAAGGCCATGATAATTGCACCGCCAACATAACTAATGGCAGTAGCCAAACCTGAACCTGCCATGCCCATATGGAAGACCTGTATCAATATAACATCAAACAGAGGATCTAAAATACTGGCAACAACCAATGCAATAGATGCAAACTTAGGCATCCCATCCATTTCAACAAAGTAAAACAAAACAAACATTAAACCAGCAAATGGCAACCCACCAATATACATCTTAAAATATTCCAAAGCATATGTGTTTAGATGAACAGAACCAGATAAACCACCAATCACTATTTCAGGGAATAATAATCCTATTACAGCTATAATTATACATATGAACACTATAGATATGATTGCAGCCGAATAAATCGTATTGGCTTGTTTTTCATCAAAATTTGCCTTAGCTGAGGCACAAAGTATGCCTCCTCCCAATCCGATCATCCAGCATAATAAATCAACAAAACTTATAAATGGAAATATAATTTGTAAACCTGAAAGTGCTTCAACACCAACAAGTGATGAAACAATTACCGCATCCACGAATATTGCCATGTTAGCTGCAAATACACTCAATACGGTAGGGATAAAGAATTGCCAGAATTTACTTGTTATTAATTTGTTATTTCTTTCAAACTGCATATTTCTTCTCCTTAAACATTAAAAAACCCTAATTCTTTTAATATTCGTATAAATTCAAATAAATAATTTTCAGTGGTTTCACTCCATTCAAAACCAAGTTCGGACAATACATTTAAGGTATACTCCCTACCTATAGGAATACACTCATCCTCATCATTCAATTCAGTGGCTATACCAAACAGTCCATCTTGTTTTGATTCATCATTTAAAATATTATTTAATGACTGGTCAAACACTTCATCATCAACAATTTCCACATTCAGGCCCAAATTATTGAAAACATCAACCAATTCACTGTAGGTGACAAGCTTATCTGTGATTGGATGGAAAACTTTGCATTCTTTTGGTGTTTTAGACAGCATGACAATTGATTTTGCAGTCAAATCTATAGGACTGAATTGCAATTCTTCCTCTGAAGCAGATTTTGGCATTTTTCCTATAG
Organism: Methanobrevibacter sp.; assembly: GCF_017940815.1. Lineage (GTDB taxonomy): Archaea > Methanobacteriota > Methanobacteria > Methanobacteriales > Methanobacteriaceae > Methanocatella. The sequence continues at coordinate 37,909 of NZ_JAGAXX010000085.1, read as the reverse complement.
TAACGAATGACTTTAAACTATTGACAAATGCATTTGAATCATAATTCTTTTGGAACTTGCTGTCATAGCTTCTAGCCATCAGATTTCCAACACGCATTATTTTAACGTCCAAATCATCTTCCGCAGCAGCTTCTAGAATCGCCCTTTCAGCTAAGAACTTGCTTTCAATATATTTGTTGCTTATGTAGTCCTGACCTATATACAATTCATCCTCATGAAGGGCAATGTCACTTGGCAAGCCTTCAACAAACATTCCAGATACACTTTCGGTTGAAACTTGAACAAATTTGGCTTGTTTAAGTTTTGCAAATTCCAATGCATTGATTGCCCCATATAAATTGATGTCTTTTAGCTCACTGCCATAAGCAAAGTGTTTTACATTAGCGGCACTGTTTATGACCGTATTAATGTTATATTCACTAAGCTTTTTAAAGTCGTCAGCATTAGTTATGTCCCCTTCAACAAGATGCACCCTGTCTTTAAATTCATCCAGAGCACTTCCGAAGTAGTAATCCTCCAATTCATTGAATCTGTCTTCAATGGAAATGCCTTCTCTAGACCTTATTAAACAGTAAACATCACCGTTTTCATTTTGAAGCAATTCATTGAGTATGTGAATTCCTAAAAATCCTGTCACTCCACTCAGCAACACATTACCCAAGTCATCATCACATTTTCCTTGATTGAATGAATCCATATTGTTTTCATTCAAAAGATTATTGATCATGCCATAATCATAGTCTTCTTCATTATCCCTAGATTGTTCTTGTGTTGAAAGGATGATTTTTGATAATGATTTTGGAGTAGGATTATCAAATAAGTCTGCATATGTAATGGAATAGCCTTCATTTAAAGCCTTGTAAATAATTTTAATTACAAGCATTGAATCACCACCCATTTCAAAGAAATCATCTGTTGTGCTGACTTTGCTGACTCCCAACAATTCCTCAAAGCATTCAACGAAAAATGCCTCGACATCACTTTCAGGAGCAACATATTCTCCACCCAAATTGCTTAAATCAACTTCAGGCAAAGCGCGTTTGTCAATTTTACCGTTTACATTCAATGGAAGTTCATCCAATTTAACTACAAATGAAGGAACCATATAATCAGGTTTGCGGTCACTGACATATTCACGAATGTCATTTCTAAGATTATCCTCATTGGCCTCATCCGACACGACAACGTAAGCCACCAACTCATTATTTCCATTATTAACGGTTGTTTGAACTGTAACATCCTCAACAAATGGGATCTTTCTAATTACAGATTCCACTTCAGGAAGTTCAACACGGTTTCCACGGACTTTCACTTGACTGTCCTGACGACCGACAATGCCCAAAGTGCCGTCAGGCAAGAATCTTACAACATCTCCTGTAGCATAAATACGTTCATAACCTTCCAAATCATCAAAAGGATTGTCAAAGAATGCCTTTGCGTTGACCTCATCACGATTTAGATAACCTAAGCTCAATTGTTTACCTGCCAGGTAAAGTTCACCAACCGCACCGAAAGGAACACGGCGATGCTGTTTATCCAGTACATATCCCTTAACGTTACTTATAAACCGTCCGATACTGGATGTGTGTATACGTTTGTTTGCGAATATGCTTGTGGATATTGCCAGGTTTTCTGAAGGACCATAGGATTCAAATGGACCAATGGAATCCGGTGCATTTAACTCACCTAATTTCATTCCTCCGAAACATAAAAGCTTGATGCTTGTTTCCATTCCACTTTCGGCAAATAGCTTTCCAACTTGACTTGTGATGAAAGTATGAGTACAGTTATGCTCTACAAAATACTTATTCAAGGAACCTAAATCCAATCTGATTTCCTCTGGAACTATGTATAAAGCACCACCGGTGATAACCGGAGAGTATAACGCATGAGTGTGCATATCAAATACATAGGAACAATGCATACCATAAACATCCTCAGAAGTGAAATTGGTTTCCATCACATACCATGATACAAAATTATTCAATGATCTTCTTGGAGTAAGTGACCCCTTAGGAGTTCCAGTTGTACCGCTTGTGTATAATACACATGCAACGTCATCCTCATCAACATCAACAGTGTCCAAATGATTTAAACTGCCAATACTACCATAAAATATAGGAGAAATGTTTAAAACATCAATGTTTAGATTATTCTCCATGATTATCCTGGTAATTTTTTCTTCAGATGCATCATTAACAATTACTGCTTTAGATTGGGAATCAGTTAGCATCAGAATTATACGCTCATCAGGATATGTTGTTTCAATAGGAACATAAGCTCCACCCATTGCCAATACACCAAGACTTGTCAACAGGAACAGTTCTGAACGAGGCACAAACAGGGAAACGAAATCCTTATGGACAATACCCATATCGGACAATTCATTAGCTATCTCATTGGCTATGAATGCTGATTGACCATGAGTATAGGACTTGTTCTTATATCCGACCAATGTTTCGTTTTCATATTTTAGAAGATTATCATTGAATGCATCCAGAATATCTGAATATTTGAAGTCATGTTCTGTTTCATTAAAAGTGTCTAAAAGCATCAAATCAGATGAAGAAGTATAATTGATATCTGATAACCTGTCAACATTAATGAAATCATGCAATATTAATTTGAAGGATTCTCCAATATGTTCAATGAAATCCCTAGAGAACTTATTGGAATAGAATATCATTAAACTATACTCATCGCCTTTTTGGACAACTTCCACTTCAAGATCAGTGATGAAATCATCCATTCCATCCACAATTCCCTCCCTAATTTTCTTATCGAATTCATTTTCACTGAACATCACATCTTCCTTAATAAACCAATCCGGCTTAAATTGGAAAAGAATGTCAGAATTGATGTCATATTCATTGGCCAATAGTCTGAACGGATAATAATTATAACCGATTACTCCATAAATCACATCAGACATGTATTCTATGAAAGAAGCAATATCCTGATTTTTGCAGTCAACCAATACTGGCAAAGTGTTTACAAACATTCCAATGGAATTGAAATTGTTGAATCTGTCCCTACCATTCTCGACAATATTGAAAAAGACCTTATCATCGCCCATGAAACGAGACAATGTATAAGCAAAGACACTGGTGAACAATAAGTTTTCACTCACATCATATTTTTCTAAAAATTTGCTTATGTCCACATCCAAGTCAATACTATAGTCTCCCGGCCCATCAGGACAGATGCTATTCAATAAAACACCAGATTCATCAATGTCCGCCAGCATGGATTCATAAAACAATGCAGCATCATTGAACTCATCGGTTTGTGAAATTTGATTATTGAATGCAGCCACTTCTAAAAATGAATCATCGAAATCAAGGAATGTTCCATCAAGGATTTCAAACAAGTCATGCTCAAATACAGAAGCTGACAAACCATCAAATATCAAATGATGGAAAACAGCAAATAAGTAATAAATTTCATCATTTTTAACTATTAAGAATCTGCACAAACTGTCCTCTAAATCAAAAGGCTTGGTTACAAATTCACGACCAAATTCATCGCTGACATCTGATTCAACAGAAATTGATGGTTCATTTCCCTTGACAAGGTAAGGAACATCAAATTCATCACTTAATCTCATCTCTAGAATTGGATGTACAATCATCATCTTTTCCAAAGCGTCAACAACATCCTCCACAGGATATTTTTCAGGAATAGGAATGTTGATTGGAATAAGGAATGAATCTTTTTTGCTGTTAGCAATAATATCCAAATAAACATTCAATTGAGATTCGTTTAAAGGACAACCACCCTCCAAGGAATAAATGTCCCTGTCGAAATCAAATTCCTTAATGCTTTCTGCAATTGCAAATGGAGTGCGTAAACTTAAAATCTCCGCAGCAGTAATATTGTAACCGTCTAAATGTGAAAGCAGTTTAATAGCAGTTAATGAATCACCACCTAACTGAACAAAATCATCATTTAAACTTATTCTTGTTTGATTAAAGACCTTTTCAAATGATTCAACAACCAATTTTTCCTCTTTAGTCTTAGGAGCGATAAATTCAGCACGAAGACTGCTCATATTTACTTCAGGCAAAGCCCTCTTATCAACTTTACCATTGACATTGAGAGGAATATCATCTAAGAAAATGATAAATGAAGGCACCATGTAATCAGGTTTATTGCTTAAAACATGATTTTTAATATCCTCTTCAGCACCAGTTTCATCATTCATGCTGGAAACAATGTACGCCACAAGTTCGTTGTTGCTACCTTGTTTGATGGTTTGAAGAGTCACATCTTCAACGTGGCCAACTTCACGAATTACTGATTCAATTTCAGACAATTCCACACGGTTTCCACGGATTTTAACCTGACTGTCACGACGACCTACAATTCCCAATGTTCCATCAGGCAATAAGCGCACCATATCCCCTGTACGGTATAATGTGGCATAATTTTCATCATCCGAATAGGGATTGTCCAAGAATGCCTTTTGAGTTTCTTCTTCACGGTTTAAATAACCGTCAGCAACTTGATAACCGGACAAGTACAGTTCACCAACAGCACCCAAAGGAACTCTCCTGAACTCATCATCAAGAACATAAGCCTTCACATTACAGTTACACAAACCAACAGAAGAGTAATCCAATTTAGAGGAATTATTGATTGATGTGACAAATGCAAATGCTTCAGTAGGACCATATGCATCAACCAACTCATAATCATCAGGACTTACAAATTCACCTAATTTCTCCCCTGCAACAAGTAAAACATCCAATGAAGTTTCATCAACTGTTTCCATGAACAATTTACCCACCTGAGTGGTGATAAAAGCATGAGAAACATCATTGCTAATGAAATACTCATTCAATTTCATCATGTTCAATCTGATTTCCTCAGGAACAACAGCCAGACAAGCACCTGCACGCATGACAACACTGATAACAAAGCTGCTTACGTCAAAACCAATTCCAGAGAACAATGAATAAACATCATCACTATCCAAACCATAATCCTTGGTGTATGATTCACAAACATTAAGAACGGATTTTCTAGTGACTTTCACTCCTTTAGGAACACCTGTGGTACCACTGGTATACAACATGCATGCCAAATCACCATAAACAACAGGCAATGCGTCAAGACTGCTAATATCCTCTTTTAATATCTCAGAAATATTTAAAACGGCTGCATCTGATAAATTATTAGCACGTTCATAAGTATCATCACTAACAATAATGACCTTAGAACCAGTATCCTCTAAAATAAACTGCAAACGATCATCAGGATGATTATCATCCAACGGCACATAAACCGCACCTGCAGAGAGAATACCTAAAACACTGAACATATAACACTCAGAACGTTCAGTTAAAAAGGCGACATTATCTTGCACTCCAACACCTAACTCGGATAACTTTTTGGCAATCTTATCTGCAATAAAAGCCCCTTCAGAATAGCTATAAGATTTATCCTTAAATAAAACAAGATTATTGTCAGGATATTTGGCAAGATTGTCATTAAATGCATCCAAAATGTCTTCATAATCCAAAGGACAGTCTGTTTCATTGTAACTGTCTAAAACATCCACATCTAATTGTGAAACATAATCGATATCCTTTAAATCAGTCTTTTCAACTATTTGAGTTAAAATCTCCTTGAATACATAAGCAAAACGTTTAGCAGTTTCCTGACTATACATATCTGAGTGGTCAATGCTGATTGCATAACCGTCATCCAAATCGTTTACAACACCTGAGAATTCCCCAACTGTATCCATCGCATAATCTGAAAGGATTATTTCATCACCTATAAATGACACGTCATTTAAATCAGAGTTATATTCAAAGAATATGTTATTGTTTAAATTAAATTCACTAGCCAAAAACCTGAATGGATAAATACTATTGGCCATGGAGTCTAAAACCAAATCGGAAACATTGCTGACATATTCCGCAATCGGCGCATTGCTGCAATCGATAACCAAAGGAATTGTTCTGACAAAAATGCCCACGGCATTCTGGACATAATCCTCGTGACGACCATGTTCCATTATGTTAAAGTAGACCTTATCACTGCCTGTGAAACGAGAATATGTGTAAGCGAATACTGCATTCAATAAATTACCTACAGTAATTCCATTTTCATGAGCAAACTCTTCTAATTTATCCTTGATGCCACGAATAGGAAGAACAACACTGCCCTCAGATCCGTCAATATCTCGCATCAAGGTTGGAATCTCATCAATTTCAGCGAAATTATTTGCAAAGAATTCATGGGCAGAGTCATAATTTGATTGGAATTTAGAATCAAAGAAGTCATAACTGCTGTAAATAAAACCTAAATCAACACTATCATCCATCTTGCCCTCTAAAGCATTATTTAAATCATTTATGATTACTGAAATGGTAGTTGCATCACTGATGATATGATGGACATCAAAGAATATTGCCTTGCGGTCAGGAGTGTCCACAATATAGAAACGAGCCAAATAATCCTCCAAATTGAAAGGATTGACTAAACCGCTTGTATCATCATCATTAACTACTTCAATTAAAGGATTGGAATCACAAACTAAAAGTGGCAAGTCATTATTATCCAAAATACGTCCTTTTAGAATAGGATGCTTATCAATCAATGAACGTATTGCACTTTCAATTTCATCAACAGATTTATTCAGGTCACAATCCAAAACGGTTGAAGTTGAATAAGCAATACCCTTATCATTTACTTTTTCATCCAAATAAACACCCATTTGAGGCTCAGATAAACAACAAGCAATATTTTCCTCAAACTTGTAGTTTGCAATTAATTTTAACTCATTTTTAATGTTTTCAACAAGTGTGCTGTATTGGTCTCCAATATAAGTGTCTTTTGCATAAACCCCCGCCACTAAGTACACATCATCGGATTGTGAAACATTAATACTAATTCCATAAAAGTCATCTTCATATAAATCTACACTTAGCTCTTCATTGGAATCCAAATAAGTGTTAATGGATCTAAACAACATATTGTCGAATACAAATTCATTACTTAAGAAATTAAAAGTAACAGGACAATTCTTGAACTCCAACTCACCAGTTGTATAAATTAATGAACCATAATTCAAACCCAAATTTTTAATGTCCTTAAATGCAGTTTTTAGAGCATAGACATCATTAATCAATGAAATGCCATCATCTTCAGAACTGACATTAACAGGGACAGGGTATTGGCTGGTAAACCATCCAATAGTTCTATTAAGATTGGATATTGTATCGTCACGACCATGAGATTCACGATTGAATATTATATCCTCGCCATATGTCTTTTTATAAGCTCTTGCAATTGCCAAAGCCCAATATTCCTCTTCAGACAACATCAACAGATTATCTGTGCTGAAATCAATTTCAACATTGAATGCATAAAGATTACTTTCCCCTTTAATGTTTGAATCATCCAGCATTTCATTTACTTCAATCCAATGCTGCTTTTCCTCCTCGGAAATGTTATCTACCAATTTTTTAACATCTTCAACCCAATTTTTGTAAGGATATGGCCTTGGAAGATCAATTTCCTCACCTTTAATGAGACGAGCATATATGTAAGTCAAGTCAACCAATAATATATTCCAACTTACACCGTCAATAATCAAATGATGAATTACAAATAGGACATAATCCGCATCACGATAGTGAATAAGACTGATATCAACCAAGTGGTCATGAATATTCAATGACTTAATAGAATTGATGAAAAGACCATCAAATTCAGACAAATCAGAAATGAAGAATTCATTAACTTCACAAACACTAGTGTTTAACGGTAACACTTCCTGAATCGGATTACCCTCATCATCAAATTTATAAACAGCTCGCAACATGTCATGAATATTGGATAGTTCATCAAATGCATTTTTCAAATCATTTGGGTCCAATTTAACTTTAGATTTCAGAATGAACTGTTGTGAAAACTCATTTTTATCATTATTCTTAAAGAAATAACTTTGAATAGGCAATAAGTCAACTTGACTTTCAACAGGATCAAAAGATATGTCCTCTTCAAATTCTGTGAGATTTTGAGCGATTAGATAAGGAGTCTTATGATTTAAAATATCCCTTGCAGTGCATGAAACGCCATTTTTCTGAAGCATGGTGATAACCCTGATAGCAGAAATTGAATCACCACCCAAACGGACGAAATCATCAAATAAACCGATATTTTCTATATTAAACACACTTTCAAAGGCATCGATAATCATTTGCTCAGTTTCATTTGTTGCTGCAACATACTCAACATGCATAGCAGTGAGGTCCACTTTAGGCAAAGCGTGTTTATCAACCTTACCATTGACATTTAAAGGAATTGAATCCAATCTAATGACATATGAAGGAATCATGAAATCAGGTTTATTTTTAGAAACATAATCACAAACACCGTCCCTGAGAACATTTTCATCCATATACTTGGATATCACAACATAGGACACCAGTTCATTATTTGACCCATGTTTGATTGTTTGAACGGTCACATCATCAATATAATCAAGTTCACGAATCACTGATTCGATTTCAGATAATTCAACACGGTTTCCACGGATTTTAACCTGTTCGTCCATCCTGCCAACAATACCTAAAGACCCATCAGGCAGCATGCGCACCAAATCACCTGTACGGTACAGGACATCATGCCCCTCGGAACTGTCAAACGGATTGTCCAAGAAAGATTTATTTGTTTCCTCGTCACGATTCAAATATCCGTCCGCAACCTGATAACCGGATATGCATAATTCTCCAACGGCTCCGAAAGGAACACGCCTGCCCTCAGCATCCAAAATATATTCCTTAGAGTTATAATTAAAGAATCCGATAGATGACTCATCAACCTTATCTGAATTTTCAATTGAGGAAATGAATGCAAATGCTTCAGTCGGACCGAATTCATCAACCAGCCTATATCTTTCAGGATTTTTTACATTTCCTAATTTTTCACCACCAACAGACAATACATTTAATGACGTATCGTCTATTTGCTCCATGAACATCTTACCCACTTGTGTGGAAACAAAGGTATGGGTAACGTTTTGTCTAATGAAATATTCATTCAATTTTTGAATATTGAATTTAATGTCCTCTGGAACTATAGACAAGCATGCCCCAGCATATACTGATTGGAAAACCGCTTGAGGACCTGCATCGAAGCTAATGCTTGAATATAGTGCATATACATCATTACTGGTGAAGTCATAAGTTTCACTAAAGAACTGTGAAAGATTTAAAAGGGATTTTCGTGTAATTTTAACCCCCTTAGGGACACCAGTAGTGCCACTGGTATACAACATGCAAGCCAAGTCACCATAAACAATAGGTAATGAGTCTAAAGTTCCTATATCTCCCCAAACCATTTCAGAAATATTTAAAACAGCCACATCGGATAAATTTTTAGCGCGTTCATAAGTCTCGTCACTGACAATAATCACCTTAGAATCAGTGTCATTTAAGATAAATTCCAAACGTTCATCTGGATGATTTACATCTAAAGGAACACAAATCGCACCAAGAGACACAATACCTAAAGAACTGAACATGTAATGCTCAGAACGTTCTGTTAAAAATGCAACATTATCCTGCGCTTCAACACCTAACTCAATCAACTGTTTAGCTATTTTATCCGCAATAAATGCACCTTCAGCGTAGCTATATGACCTGTCCATGCATGAAACAAGCTTATTGTCAGGATGTTTAGACAAATTATCATTAAATGCATCCATAATGTCCCCATAATCTAAAGGACGATCAGTTTCATTATAGCTATCTAAAAGCATTAAATCGGAAGATGAAATATAATTAATGTCTGATAACTCATCAGCATCAATAATATCATGTAAAATTAATTTAAATGACTCTGCAATACGTTCAATAAATTCTCTGGAAAATTTATCAGAATACAATATGTCCAGGTTATAGTCATCAGAATTTTGAGTGACAACAACACTCAAGTCACTTACTGAGTCTCCCATTTCACCGATGAACTTTTCCTCAATCTCATCATCAATATCCTCAACGAATGTAGCTTGTCCTTCATCAAACCAATCTGGCCTGTATTGGAATAGTATATCGGAATTTATATCATAATCATTAGCCAATAATCTGAAAGGATAATAATTGTAACCCATAACATTGTAAATCACATCAGACATGTGATTTAAAAAAGATCCGACATCACGATTTTTACAGTCCACCATTATCGGCAACGTATTAACAAACATTCCTATGGAGTTAAAGTTTTTAAACCTGTCCCTACCATTCTCTACAATGTTGAAAAATACATTATCATCACCTACAAACCTAGATAATGTATAAGCAAACACTCCCGTGAATAAAACATTCTCACTAACATTATATTTCTCTAAAAATTTACTTACATCAGCATTCAAATCAATATTATAATCTCCCGGTCCATCCGGAGAAACATTGCTTAATAAAACAGCAGATTCATCAACATCTGCCAACATGGACTTATAAAACAAGGCAGCTTCGTCAAAGTCATCTGTTTCAGTTATCTGATTGCTAAAAGCAGATACTTTTAAAAATGAATCATCCATATCCAAAGATTTGCCGTTAAGAATATCAAATAAATCCGGCTCAAATACAAGAACTGAAAAGCCATCGAAAATCAAATGATGGAAAACGGCAAACAGATCATATCCATCTCCATCCTCAACTATTAAGAATCTGCACATGCAATCCTCTAAATCGAAAGGTTCACTAATAAATTCAAGGATGGAATCCCTATCAAAATCACTAGATTCGAATGAAACGACCGGTTTGTTTCCTTTGACAAGATAAGGAACATCAAACTCTTTACTTATCCTCATCTTCAAGATAGGATGAACCCTAAACATCTCATCTAATGCATCAGTTATTTCTTTTAAAGAGTAATCTTTAGGAACATGAACCTTTACTGGAATAATATAAGAGTCTGACTTGTCATTTGCCATGATATCCAAATAAACATTTAGTTGAGGTTCGTTTAAAGGACATCCACTTTCCAATGAATATGTATCCAAATCAAAAGTAGTTACATTAACACTTTCAGAAATTGACTTAGGAGTGCGTAAACTTAAAATATTTGCTGCAGAGAGATTATACTCATCAATATAATACAACAATTTAATTGCAGATAACGAATCCCCTCCAAGGCGAACAAAGTCATCGTAAATACCAATTCTTTCCTGATTAAAAACTTTTTCAAATGCACTGACTATTTGTTTTTCAATTTCAGTGGTAGGTGCGACATATTCTGCACGTAATCCTTTTACATCGACTTCAGGCAAGGCTCTCTTATCAACTTTACTGTTAACATTCAAAGGAATCTCATCCAAACAGATTACAAATGAAGGAACCATATATTCAGGTTTACGTTCACGAACATAATCGCAAATGGAATCGGCTACGACATCGTCATTTTCAAGACTTGAAACAACGTATGCCACAAGTTCGTTGTTGGTGCCACGCTTAACTGTCTGGAGAGTTAAATCCTCAACATGGTCAACTTCACGGATTACTGATTCAATTTCAGACAATTCCACACGGTTTCCCCTGATTTTAACCTGACTGTCACGACGGCCCACAATACCCAAAGTGCCATCAGGCAATAAGCGCACAATGTCTCCTGTACGATATAATGTAGCGTAATTTTCATCATCCAAAAAGTTATTGTCTAAAAATACCTTTTCTGTTTCCTCATCACGGTTTAAATAGCCATCGGCAACCTGATAACCTGACAGGTATAATTCACCAACCGCACCCACTGGAACACGTCTTCCCTCATCATCCAAGATATATGCCTTCATATTGTCAACCAAATGACCAATAGATGATGGATCAATTCTTCCCAATACATCAACAGTTGAAATTTCAACATATGCTTCAGTAGGTCCATACCCATCTACAAAACGACAGTTAACCTCCTCATCAAATTCACCTAATTTTTCACCACCAGTGAATAAGACATCCAATGGAATATCCTCTATTTGAGAAACCAATAACTTGGCGACTTGTGTGGTGATGTCAACATGATTTATTCCCTGAGTTTTAAAGTGATTATTCAGTGCATTAATATCTAATTTAACATCATTTGGAATGACATCCAAGCAAGATCCCGCATAAATGGCAGCAAAGATTGCTTTACATGCAGCATCAAAACCAATAGATGAATATAACCCGAAAACATCATCACTGGTCAAAGCATAATTTCTAACATAATATGAGGACAGGTTAACAAGAGCGATTCTTGGAACTTTAACACCTTTAGGCATGCCTGTAGTACCACTGGTGTATAATATACAACCCAAATCATTATAAGTCACAGGCAAGCTAGACAATGACCCCCTCTCATCTTTAACAATATCGGATATATTAAAAACAATTGAATTATTAACTAACTCTTTTGCACGCTCATAAGTTCCATCACTAACAATGACCACCTTAGATTCTGTATCCTGCAAAATAAACTGCAGACGATTATCAGGATGCTTATCATCCAACGGCACATAAACCGCACCCACAGAAAGAATACCTAAAACACTGAACATATAACACTCAGAACGCTCAGTTAAAAAGGCAACATTATCCTGTGCTTCAACACCCAACTCCAACAATCGTTTAGCAATCTTATTCGCAATAAAAGCCCCCTCGGAATAGGTATAGGACTTATCCATAAATGAAACAAGGATATTATTTGGAGTTTTGTCCAGATTATCATTAAATGCATCTAAAATATCTTCATAACCTAAATCCTGTTCTGTCTTATTAACGTCATCCAGAATTTCCAAATCTGATGAGGAGACATAATCAATGTCCAATAATTCATTAACTTTCATCATGGAATTCGCAATAGCCATGAATGAATCTGCAAAATGTTCAATGAAATCTTTTGAATATTTATCTGAATATAGAACCTTTATTTCAACAGCATCCTCACAGGAAATATAAAATGATAAATCAAAAGGAATGTCATGTCTTAATTCCTCGACATCAAAATCATTTGCAACATATTGGAATAAAATATCTGAATTTAAACCGTATTCCTCTTTTAAAATTTGGAATGGATATAAAGCAAAGTCATTAGCCGCATCAATTAAATTAGCAGAATATTTTAAATATGAATTTACATTTTGATTTTTACAGTCAAATAAGAGAGGCAAAGTGTTAGACAACATTCCAACCGCATTTGGAGAATCAATTTGGCCTCTAACATCTTCAACAAGATTAAACAGTACCTTTGAGGAACCTGTAAACCTTGACAAATTATAAGCAAAAACACTTGTGAAAAATTGATTACGGGAAATTGAATTATTTTGCAAAAATGAGTCTAGATTATTAAAATCCATGTCAAATGAGGACACATATCTGAAATATTCATCAGAATCTGTTTTAATGGAAGGCAATAATTCATAAACCTCTTCCCGATCACATAACATGGATTCATAAAAGATTCCGGCATCATTTTTATAAGCTGAATCGATTATTGTATTTTCAAGGGCAATTCGTCTTAAGGCACCATCATCGACAAAATCGCAATCATCTCCATCCAAAACAGATACCAATGCATCTAATAGAATGTTTAGTGACCTGCAATCAAAAATCAATTGATGCAAATCGACATATAACAACTTGGAATCATTATCTTCAACAATCAAAAATTTAGATAAGTTTTTTTCCAAGTTAAATGGAACCACAAAGGACTTTGCATCAGCAGCAGTCCCTTCAATTACTGGAAAATCTGCATCAAAAGCAAAAGAGACCTTTTCCCCATCAACTACAATACGTGCAGATAAAACTGGAAAAATTTCAGATAACCTGCAGATGGCATTTTTAATTTCAATTACAGAATATTTTCCATTCAAATTTATTTTATAAGGATTATTATATATGGTGCATTCATTGTTGTTTGTTTCATCCATATAAACATCAATTTGAGCTTCACTCAGCATGCATAAATCCTCATCAGCTAAAACGATTTTAGTTTCATTATTAGACATGATAAATCAATTCCCATTACATAAATTTGATTAACATTCTCAAGATTCAAAAATCATTTAATAAATGTTAATTATTATATATTTATATATGTAAACAATACATTAAGTACATTTTGAAAAAAAAACAATGGATATGTATAAAATAGAGTTCAAATATCAGTATTCATTTTAGAATCTAAAAGATTTTAATGAAATATTAAAAAATTCAGGATATTTCCAATATACGAAAAGAATAATTGCAATTATTATTCGCTAAAACGCTTGTTTTAACAATTATTTGAGAATTATTGAAAAAAATAACAATTAAAAAAATTAAAAAAAAATTAGAAGCAATCAAAAGATTGCTTAAGTTTCTATTCTGAAAGATATATGTTTACACCTTCAACTATAAGACCTACACCGATAAGGATTGCAGCGAAGAGTGGTTGGGTAAGTGACATTCCTCCAAGGGCAAATGCAATAATACCTAAAATTACAAGCAATACTGCAGCAATTCTTGACACACCTTGTCCTGAAAAGATACCTGCAATACCCATTAAGATCAATAGGATACCGATAATATAGAATTGGATTCCTAAAAGGAAGGACAACGCACTAATATTGAATATGAACAATAGCCCAAATATAATTGCTAGAATTCCAACAATGATATTAAATGCTGAAAATCCGGATAATATTACTGCTATACCTAAGAATACTAAACTTACTCCAATAAGAATAGATACTAATCCAGTACTGAAAATAGGGAAAATTATAAAAATTAATCCTAAAATAATGGATAATATCCCAGCGGACTTATTAGCTTCCATATTTTTTCCTCCATATTTTGTTATGCTCACTTTTTCAAGTGAACTGCCTAATAATTCAAAAAGCAATTAGCTTTCATGTCATATTTATTTACATCATATTATATAATTTTATAGAAAATTTTACCCTTTTACCAATACATCTTAAAAAAAATATTAAAAAAAAAGAAATAAGAAAGTTATCTTATTCTATTATAAATAAATGCCCCAATGGTAATAGCCACGAATGCAACTACTATAACCAATGCATTTTCAATAACATTAATCAGGAAACTACCCGCAGATTTCAAGAAGTCGAAAATCGCTTGAAGCAAGGATATTAATTGATTGAGTAAACCTAAAAGGAAATCTATCAAAGCAAACAGCAATCCTAAAAGTTGCTGAATAAGTCCTATAATGAAATTTATCAATGCAAATATTAATCCTAAAATTTGCTGTATAAGTGATATGATTGCTGAGATAAGTCCCGCAATGAAATTCAATACTGATGCAATTAGGTATAAAAGCTGATCAAGAGCAGCCAATAGAATGGCAAATAATTTTAAAATCCCCGAAAGCTCTTTCCATATCGATTCAAGCAGATCTATAAGTTCCTCAAGGGCATCCACTAACGACTGCAGTTCCTCCATGAAGTTTTCAAACAGATTTACCAGATCTTCTAAGGCATTAACCATCATTAGAAAATCATTAATTAATGTGTCGACAATAGGTTTCCAAGCATCATAGAGTGCATTTGCAAGGGCGAGCAAATAATCGTATAATTCCTTAAAGAATGTAGCATTTGTTCCATTATCTAGCTGAGTTAAATTTGTGACGTTGGTTGTATTTGTAATGTTGGTTGCATTTGTTGTATTTGTTGCATTTGTTGTATTTGTTAAATTAGTCAAATTATTGGTTTGATTAATGTTTCCACCATCATTTATTGTTCTAAATGATACGGTATATGCAAAATAATTAGATTCATTACCAGATACAGATTTTAAAACTTCAAAATCAAAAACAGCTTCTGTATTATTGTCTATTTTAACGACATCATGATTGCTTATTGATTCATGTGACTCCGCAATCGCTTCACCGACCTTGCCGCCTGCAGATCCGGTTTTTATAACACTGGCCATTACTTTTCCAATACTGCCTTCGGAATCGTGTCTGTAGCATTCGACTACGGCCCTTTTAAGTGTGTTTGAATGACTTGCTTTTGATGCAGAGACACTTTTGAAGTCATCCCCAGAACTTGCAGCATGTTTTGAATAATCAAGCCTAAATCCTCTATACCCATCACTAAACTTAATGTCATTTCCACTTCCTTTAGCTATGACATCTCCCTTTTTGGATTTATCATCCGTTTTGTTTTTATCCTTGGTATCGTCCTTGTCCGTATCATTCTTATCGGCCTTGTCGTCATCGACATCCTTATCATTATCGACATCCTTATCATTATCGACATCTTTATCATTATCGACAGCCTTGTCATGATCTGTAGCATCGGCACCATCATGAGTGGCATTTTCCGCCACAACAATACCTAAAAAACAAAAGGAAATTAATATAACAAGAATTAATGTAACTATTCTTTTGTTCATTTTATGCCTCTATGTTAATAATTTATATTATTCCCCTATATTAAGATTATGACAATTCTATCGGCATAATACATGTTTTGTCCATATTCGACCGTTAATTCATGGTTTAAATTTTAAATACTATTATCAAAATATATATTTGTAAAGCAGTTAAGTGTGATAGATATGAATTTACGTGAACTTATAACGGATGCTATTAAATATCCAATTAGCGATACTCGAAAATTTTTAATATTCTGTGCTTTAATTATTTTAATGAGCTTATCAACTATTGTTCCATCATATGGTGTTAAGAACAACACTTTAACCATCATTTTAACTCTTGTGACTTTAATCGTTTCATTTGTAGTTTTAGGGTACCTAGTTGAAATCATTAAGGGTGGAACAGAAGGCAGTAAAATCCTTCCAGACTTTGATTATGTAAAGCAATTTGTCATAGGCATTAAAGCAATGATTTTAGAGATAATCTATTTCATCATACCTTTAATCATTGTCATAATTGTCGCTTCCGCAAGTGGACTGTTTACATCATTCACAAAAATGGTATATGCCAGCATTGACGCTATAGCAAATAATGCAACCACTGCATCTATGATAATGGCGGCAATTCCAAAATCAACAATTAACACATTCACAAATGCGCTAACAGTTACATTAATTGTTGCAGTCATACTATTTATCATATTTTCATTGATGTCATTTACAGCACTTGTCAGATTTGCAAAATCCGGAAGCGGAACCGAAGGTTTAAGATTCAAGGAAATATTAAAGGACATGTCAAAAATTGGCCTTTTAAAAATTATTGTTACCTTGATTGTAATTTATTTAATTGCATTGGTTTTATCAGCGGTCATCGGAATTATCGGATTGATTCCATATATCGGCGTTTTCATAGGCATCTTTGTTGGATTGCCATTTATAATGCTGTTTACATTCAGGGCAATCGGTTTATTGTATGCGGATGCATAACATTAAACCAATTTTTTCTTTTTTTAGAACAACTCACTATTTTTTTATGAAATAATACTAAAACTTTCACCATTTATCTACACATTTATAAACAAAGTAAAATAAATAATCCATTATAGCATAAGAGGGAGATTATGAAACATATCATAGTAGTGGATTGCATTTCATCAGGAACAAATTACATTGAAGATATTGTAAATAGAGGATATAAGCCCGTCATACTGGAATTGTTGCCTGGTGAAGCGAATCCTGAAGAATATAAACAAAAAATGCAAAGCAATTACAGTAGAATTGAATATGAATATGATATTATCTATGAACAGGACACTTATGAAAAAACTCTTGAAACAGTTCGCAAACTAGATCCTTTGCTCATAGTTGCAGGCAGCGAACGTGGAGTTATCCTAACATCAAGATTATCAAACGATTTGGGCCTTTTGGGAACCCCAATAAAACATTTGGACTCCATGACCCTAAAAGATAAGATGCATGAAAGACTTGCTGAAGCAGGGCTCAGGCACATCAGGGGAAAGGTTGTCACTTCAATTGAAGAAGCAATCGAGTTTTATGATTCTCAATCCCTAAAGGAGGTAGTTATAAAGCCTATTTATAGTTTTTGTTCTGTTGGAGTGCGTATTTGCTTAAACAAACAGGAAATGATTGATTCCCTAAAAGAGATATTTAACAAAAACAATGCATATGGTGATGAAAATACTGAACTTCTGGTTCAAGAACGCATCAACGGAGAGGAATATATAGTAAATACTACCTCATGTGAAGGAATCCCTCGCCTAATTTCAATGTGGAAATATGAAAAGATCAAGACTTCTGAAGGAGCCATAGTTTATGACACCATCAATTCAGTGAACAGCTTAAATTTGGGCGAAGCTGAAATGGTGGAATACGCATATGATGTAGTTCGTGCAATCGGAATAGAGTATGGTCCTGTTCATGGAGAATACATGATAGATGATAAGGGACCAGTGCTCATTGAAGTGAACTGCCGCCCAGCGGGTTTGAGCATGAAATCCGAATATCTTGACATGATTTTTGGCCAACACGACACAGATTCAATTTTAGATTCATATCTGAATCCTGAACGATTTAATGAACAAAGAAAACAGATTTACAGACCTCCTGGAAACGGAACCGTGAAACTGTTCATTGCTCCAGAAGACATTCTTGCAAAGTCCGTTCCTATGATGAACATCGCTCCAAAATTAAAAAGCTATTTTGACAGCACACTACATAAAATTAATGAAACAGAGCTGTTTGTCAAAACTGAAGACCTGAACACAACCTGTGGCATTATATTTTTGGCCAACACCAACCGAAATGCAGTTGATGAAGACGTTGAATTCTTAAGAAGCGTTGAGAAAAATGCATTTCA
Source organism: Methanobrevibacter sp. (assembly GCF_017940815.1). GTDB lineage: Archaea > Methanobacteriota > Methanobacteria > Methanobacteriales > Methanobacteriaceae > Methanocatella. Next base: position 19,162 of record NZ_JAGAXX010000085.1, on the reverse strand, counting down.
ATTGATTTTAAGCGAAGAATCTGACGAAGACAAAAAGATAAATAAGAAAGAGATAATCAGCAGGCTTCAAAATCTCATCAAATCCACAGAAAAATACGGGCATGGCTTATTGATAACCGACCAGGATATTCCAGACACAAATATCCTGCAACTCAAACCGGAAAATATCCGCAGGCTGCATGGTCATTTCGATTATATCCTTATCAATTTAAATAAAAGCATTATGGCCCTGAATGACGAGGAATCAATCAAGTTAATTTTTAAAATATGCTCTTACATTAAGGTCGGTGGATTAGTATTTATTCCAAAAAACACCTACGATTACCTTCCAGGCGGAAGAAAAGGAGTGGAAGCCATGGTGAAAAATTCAAATTTCAACATAGAGGCTCCACCATTTGGAATTAAAAATGCAGTTATTGCATCAAAAAGATAATTGAAACTAAACATTGCAAAAAGGAATATTATATTCCTTACATTGCAATTAGTTTACAACCCCACTAGGATGCAGTAATTACTTTTTGTAGAATTCAACCTACGATTTTCTTGAGTAATCTATATTTTAAGCGATTTTCAAACTGATATTGTCAAATTAAAGATTATTATACAAAATAATAGAAAAATGCATATTTAGTGCAAAAATCTATATGATTGCCATCAATGACAATAAAATGTATACAAAATGTATAAATATTTAAATACTATAAAAACCTATCCTATTATTACCAGACTACTTTTATAACAATAGTTATAAAAAATTAAACAAATACGAGATAAAGGTGAAAAAATATGTGTAGAAGTAAAATAATGAACCAAAAATGTTGTCACATGTGCATGCCTTTATACATGTGTATGTAATATTTTTTGTAAGTAAATGCTATTGTTAATTTTAATCTTTAAATAAAGATTTATTTTTTTCCTTTTAATTAATAATAATGTTTTTTAAATGCCAGACCTTTATTTTTAAATTATATTATGGGAAATTTTCAATTAAGCTGTTATGAGAAGTTTAATTAATTTTTAACAATTGAATGAGAGATATTGACTTCCAATATATAATATAACAATTGTTATATACAATACGGATGGTGAGAAATATGGCTAATAAACATGACAAACATCATAGAAAGGGATCATGTAAAAGAAATAAAATTAAAAAAATACTTGATTTAGACAAAGATACCTGCCCTAACAGAGAACAAAGGGCTAACGGTACCAACGTATATTACGGTAAAGCATCTGAATTGCTAAATGATGCAAAACAAAGAAACATAAGAATTCCAGACAGAAAATTCCAACAATCAGGAGGTTGTGTGTTAAATTTCTATCTTTCAAATAGAGTAACCACAATTCGTGATGCAGTGACAATATTCAACGCTCCTGTTGGATGCTCTGCAGGTTCTCTAGGTTACAGAGAGTTATATCGTGGAGTTCCTGAGTCATTGGGCAGAACAAATGAATATAATTCCGCATGGCTAACAACCAATTTACAACAGGATGACGTTGTATATGGAGCTTCTGAAAAACTCAGAGATGCAATTTTAAAAGCAGAAGAAAGATACAACCCTCAGGCAATATTCATATTAACCTCATGTACCACCGGAATTATCGGTGAAGACATTGAAGGAACAGTTGATGAGGTTCAAGATGAAGTAAACGCTAAAATTGTGCCTATCCATTGTGAAGGTATTAGAAGCAGATTGGTGCAAACCGGTTACGATGCATTTTGGCATGCAATCCTAAAATATCTTGTTAAGGAACCTGAGAAAAAGCAAGAGGACCTTGTTAACGTTGCAAGTATGCTATCCTACACCTGGCAAGACAGACTTGAAATAAAAAGATTGCTCGGAAAACTAGGACTTAGAGTTAACTTCATTCCAGAATTTGCGACAGTTTCCGACTTTGAACAGCTGTCTGAAGCAGCAGTAACAGCTCCAATATGCCCAACATATACTGATTACTTATCTAGAGGATTAGAGCAAAAGTATGGAGTGCCATATTTCCTATATCCTTCCCCAACAGGTATTTCCAATACTGATGAATGGTTAAGAAATATAGCCAAATATACCGGAAAAGAGGATGAAGTTGAAAAACTCATTGAAGAGGAACACAAAATTTGGGTTCCTAAAATGAATGCAATTAAAGACGAATTTGTTAAATTAAGAAAAAACGGTAAAAAACCAACTGTTTTAGGATCACTTGGTCAGGGAAGATTGGTTTCTCAAATGCCTTACTTTGACGAATTAGGTTTGGCGACACCTGCTGCAATGGCTCAAGATTTTGATGACTTGCTGATAGACGAATTAGAAGAAATTATTGAAAATAATGGAGATTTCCAAATAATGGTCAATACGTTCCAAGCTGCCGAACAGGCTAACGTAACCACTAATTTAGATCCAGATTTGACATTAACCTGCCCATTCCAAGGAGGTACCTGGGAAAGAGACAATAATGTAACAAGAATTCACTCTTTAAGAGGAGATCCCGAACCGACCAGTGCCCAATCAGGTTATGCTGGTGCAATAGCATTCGGTAACTTCCTGTTGCATGCATTTAAAAACAAATCTTATCATAAGACCTTAGCGGAAAAAACAGAAAAAAGTTATAAAGATTGGTGGTATGAACAGGACAATCCATTATACTACCTAAATGAAGGAAAATAATCTAGGAGGAATTATATTGACTTGCAAAAAAGCATTAGAGAATAAGTCAGGAATATTAACTAATGTTGAGAATTTTGAAAGAGACTCAGTTGAAGCCCCAAGATACAGTTGTGCTTTAGCGGGAGTTTATGGAACCACATTAGGAATTAGAGGAGGAATTCCAATATTACACTCCGGTGCCGGATGTGGTGTCGGACAGTTATTCGGAACATTATACGCCGGAGGAGAATCAGCAGGAGGAAATGAAGGGGGAACAAGTACCCCTTGTTCCTGTCTGGTTGAAGAGCATGTGATTTTAGGTGGTGAAGAAAAACTCAGAAATTTAATAGAATCCACAATTGAAATAGCAAATGATGACTTGTTTGTCGTAACCTCAGGTTGTGTTCCGTCATTAATTGGTGATGATGTTGACCAGGTAGTTGATGAATTCAGAGACAAAGCGGCCGTAATTCACGTCAATGCACCAGGATTTAAAGCAAATTCATTAGAAGGATATAATTTATTCTGGGATGCGATAATTGACCAGCTGCTGCCTGATGACGCTGGAGACATTGAGGAAAAAACCGTTAATATTTTCGGAATTGTTCCATATAACCATGTTTACTGGAAAGGCGATTTATTAACAATAAAAACCCTTTTAGAATCAATAGGTATCAAAGCTAACATAATATTCACTCAAAAAAATGGTTTAGATCATATTAACAGGATTCCTTCAGCAGAGTACAATATTGTTGTAAATCCATGGTTAGGCGTTAGGGCCGTTGAAAAACTAAAAGAAAAATATGGGACACCATTCATCAAGTTTCCGAATGTTCCAATTGGAGCAAAGCAAACCGCTGAATTCCTAAGAAAAGTCGGTGAAAAATTATCCGTTCCATCTCAAACAGTTGAAGAGTTTATCAATCAGAAAGAAGACTGGAACTACAGGCTGATGGAATATCCCGGTGATGCGATCATATTGGTGCGTCCGAATTCATTCTATGCAGTTGCCGCCGAAAGCAGTTACGCCATTGGATTTACTAAATTTTTGGCAAATGAATTAGGATACTTGCCGGACATCATTCAAATTACCGACAATCCTCCAGTTGAAGTTAGAAATGAAATATTGGATGAAATTAAAAATAATCTAGACACAGTGGTTGAACCGGATGTGGTATTTGAAGCTGATACCTATAAGATTAGGAAAAACCTAGAAGATAGGCCATTTTTATTCCTATTTTCCAGTTCAATCGAATCCCCAACATCAATAGAGGATTATAATGCATTACATATCCCTATTTCATATCCGATATATAACAAGTCTGTTCTTGTAAAGCATTATGCAGGATATGACGGAGGATTGACACTGGTTGAAGACATTGTAAGTTCATTTGTAGGACCGTTATAAAAAAAGAGGTGATAAATTATGCCAAAACAAATAGCAATTTATGGAAAAGGAGGAATAGGAAAGTCAACAACAACTTCAAATTTATCTGCAGCATTGTCAGATTTGGGATATAGTGTAATGCAAATAGGTTGTGACCCTAAAAACGACTCAACAACAACATTAAGAAAAGGTAAATCAATCCCAACAGTCCTGGACACCGTAAGAAAAAGATCAAGCGATTTGGACGAACTTGTTCATGAGGGATATAACGGAATATATTGTATTGAAGCGGGAGGTCCGGAACCTGGTGTGGGATGTGCAGGAAGAGGAATTATTGCAGCAATTGAACTATTAAATACGAACGGCGTCATTGACGAATATGACCCGGATATTATTATTTATGATGTTTTGGGAGATGTTGTGTGCGGTGGATTTGCAATGCCTATTCGTAAAGGAATTGCTGATCAGGTATATACTGTAACTTCATCTGATTACATGGCCATTTATGCTGTCAATAATTTATTCAAAGGAATATTAAAATATTCAAACAACGGTGGTGCATTATTGGGTGGTGTTATTGGAAATTCCATTAAATCATCCCTCCAAGAAGATATGATCAAAGATTTTACAGACAAAACTGATAGTGATGTAATTCAGTTTGTTCCAAGATCACCTACAGTAACACGCTGTGAATTGGATGGTGTGACAACTATTGAAGGAGCACCTGATTCCGAACAGGCAGAAGTTTACCGAAATCTTGCTAGAAAGGTGATTGATAATAAAAACAAGTTTTTACCAACTCCTTTCGATAATGATGACTTGTCTGACTGGGCATCCGGTTGGATTAATAAATTATTAGTGAATGAAAAGATTGAAAAGGACAATATTCAAGAGGGAAGCTCTGGAATATAATCATATTAAACATATACATATGTCAGCCTCGATTAGTTGAACCTCCGCCGTTATTAAACGGCGGGGATTCCTAAACCCAAAAAAAAAAACTATTTATTTTAAGCAAGCACCAACAGCAAAACAAACAGAAGGAATAAAATAATTGAAGTTTTAACTTAACAAATAAAATTGTTAAATAGATTTCATACGAACCCACATGACAGGCTCATTATGAATTAAAATACTTAATTATTTTATCAATATCCTCGCCAATAATTCTTTGATGAGTTGAATCAATGACAACATATTCATAATCTGATGAAATATCAGCCAATCTTTTTTCGAATAAATCTGAGGTTGATAAAAAGATTATCTTTGTTTTGACTTCAGGAGATTCAAAATTCAATTTAGAGTTAATTCTCACTACCTCCTCAAATTTATCAACAAAATCATCGGAATGCTTATCACCATCACTTACAAATTCATTAAAGACATCATCTGGAGATATTTCTTGATTTCTATCAAATAACAAATCACTATCAATAAAAATACATTTTTCAACAGTTTTATTATCATTTTCCAATTTTTCAGCCAGCAGGGAAGCAAATATGCAACCTAAGGAATATCCTACAATAATGTCGCCATCATTGAAAATATCTTTAATGGCATTGTAATATGCATCCAAAGTACAATTGCCGTTATCCATGTCATTCAACTGATCCAAATGTAATGAATACTTAATATCGTCAATTGTATAAATATTACCTTCAAAATCAATATTATCGATTAATTTAGAAAATATTAAAGATAATCCTCCTATTGGAGGCAATAAAAACATGTTCTTATCAGCATTGCCCCTTTTAGATAAAACAAATCCATATCCTTCAGGTTCATTATCAACATGTTGCGCAATATTGTATGGTGTTCGAACAGTCAAAATACTGCTTACATCAATATTGACCGATTTTTTAGTTAATATTGACATGAGCCTAATTGCCTTTAATGAATCCCCGCCCAAATTAACAAAATCATCATGTATTCCTATTTTTTCAAAGTTAAACAATTCTTCAAATGCCTCGACAATTATCTTTTCTGTTTGTGTTGTTGGTGCGACATACTCAACACGCAAATTGCCCACATCAACTTCAGGCAATGCACGTCTGTCAACTTTACTGTTAATGTTCAAAGGAATGCAATCCAATTTCATTACAAATGATGGAATCATATATTCAGGCTTGCGTTCGGCCACATAATCACAAACCGCATCCTTAAGTTCATCATCATCAAACTCTTCATTTACCACAACATATGCTACAACTTCATTATTTTCCCCATGTTTAACAGTTTGAACGGTCACGTCATTCACATAATCAATTTCACGAATTACCTCCTCAATTTCCGGCAATTCGACACGGTTTCCTCTGATTTTGACCTGACTATCCTGACGACCGACGATACCCAAAGAGTTATCTGGCAAGAACCTTACAATGTCTCCTGTACGATACAATAAATGGAAATCATCATTATCATCGAAAGGATTTTCAATGAATGCATTGGCGTTTTCCTCGTCACGGTTCAAGTATCCTTCAGCAACCTGATAACCTGAAATGTACAATTCGCCGACTGCACCAAATGGAACGCGCCTGCCTTCAGCATCCAAGATATATGCTTTAACATTATATGACAGGAAACCGACTGAGGAATAATCTATTTTTTCATTGACAACAACAGTATTTGTGAACGTGTATGATTCTGTAGGACCATAGACATCAATTAACGTGAATTCATCAGGACCTGCAAATTCACCCAGTTTTTCACCACCCGTGAGCAATATCTCCAGGGAAGTTTCATCAATGTGGTTAATGAAGAGCTTTGCCACTTGAGTAGTCATGAACGTATGCTTGATTCCTTGCTCAATATAATAACTATTTAATTCAGACATGTTCAATCTAATTGAAGCTGGAACAACAGATAAACAAGCACCAGCATAAACTGTGGCAAAAATAGCAAAGCTAGATGCATCAAATCCAATAGATGAATATAAACCGAAAACATCCTCACTGTCCAAACCGTAAGTATCTTTATAATACTGGGAAATATTTAAAACAGACTTTCGAGTAATCTTTACACCTTTAGGAATGCCGGTTGATCCGCTGGTGTATAATATGCAAGCCAAATCACCATTGACAACAGGCAAACTTCCCAAACTTCCAATATCGCCTTCAACTATTTCCGAAATGTTTAAAACATCACCCGAAAATAACGCTTTAGCACGACCATATGTTTCATCGCTTGCAATGATGACCTTGGAGGCGGTATCCCCAAGTATGAATTTTATACGGTCATCCGGATGCTCGTCATCCAACGGAACATAAACTGCACCAACAGATAAAATACCCAAAACGCTAAACATGTAATGCTCGCTACGTTCGGTTAAGAAAGCAACATTGTCCTGTGGTTTAACGCCCAAATCCATTAATCTTTTTGCAATTTCATAAGCAATGTAAGCTCCTTTAGCATAACTATATGATTTCTCATTATAGGACACTAGTTTATTTTCAGGACATCTGAAAAGATTGTCATTGAATGCATCCATAATGTCATCAAATGCCAATAGATGATTTGTATTGTTGCAATCATCCAGGAGCATTATATCAGATGAAGCGGTGCAGTCAATTTCAGATAATTTGTTAACATTAACCATATCAGATAAAATCAATTTATATGAATCGGCAAAACGAGTAATCAGGTCTTTAGAGTATTTATCGGAATATACAATATTCAACATATAATTGTCGGCCTTTTGAATTACCTCTACACTCAATTCACATATCAAATCATCCATTTCATCAATGATATTTTCATTAACTATCCTGTCGAATGTGTTTTCACTGAAAGTCACATCATCCTTAACAAACCATTCAGGCTGGAATTGGAACAGTATATCGGAATTAATTTCGTATTTGCTGGCCATTAACCTGAACGGATAATAATTATATCCCATCACGCCGTAAACAAGTTCGGACATATACTCTAAAAAGGAATTGATGTCCCGGTTTTTGCAATCAACTACCAACGGCAAAGTGTTTACATACATTCCTATGGAGTTGAAATTGTTTAATCTGTCACGGCCATTATCAATAATATTAAAGAACACCTTATCATTTCCAACAAACCGGGATAATGTATATGCAAAGACACTTGTGAACAAAACATTTTCGCTGACATCATTTTCTTCTAAAAACTCACCAATGCTCACATCCAAATCAATCTTATGGCTTCCGGGACCATCCGGATTGACGCTGGCCAATAGAATGCCCGTGTCCTCTGCATCCGCCAATAGGGATTCATAAAAGGAACCTGCAAGTTTAAATTCCTCCAATTCAGAAATCTGTTCATTAAAAGCAGGCACTTTTAAAAACATATCGTCAAATTCTATGAACTTATGATTTAAAACATTGAATAAATCATGCTCAAATACGGAAGAGGACAATCCATCAAAGATTAAATGGTGGAAAACAGCGAAAAGATTATACATCTCATCATTTTTAAGAATTAAAAATCTGCACAAACTGTCTTCTAAATCAAAGGGTTTGGTGACAAATTCACGTCCGAATTCATCACTAACTTCAGATTTAACAATGATTGATGGATTATTGCCTTTAACCAAGTAAGGGGAATCAAATTCCTCACTGATTCTCATGTTCAAGATCGGATGAACAATAAACATCTTTTCTATTGAGTCCACTAAACTTTCCACGTCATATTCTCTTGGAATGGTAATGTTGAGTGGAATAAGGTATGAATCGGTTTTATTATTTGCAAGGATATCCAAATAAATGTTCAATTGAGATTCCGTTAAAGGACAGCCTGTTTCTAAAGAATATTTATCCACATCAAAGCTGAATTCCCTAATGCTTCCCGCAATTGCCAATGGAGTGCGTAAATTTAAAATATCCGCAACAGAAATATTATATCCCTCAAGATATGAGACCAATTTGATTGCCGTTAGTGAATCACCGCCAAGACGAACAAAATCATCATTCAGACTGATTCTTTTTTGACCGAATACCTTCTCGAAGGCATTCACAATTAATTTCTCATCTTTGGTACTAGGTGCAAGATATTCCGCACGTAAACTACTCATATTCACTTCAGGCAGTGCTCTTTTATCCACTTTACCGTTGACATTTAAAGGAATTTCATCCAATTTAACTACAAATGAAGGAACCATATATTCGGGCTTTTGCTGGCCAACATAATCACAAATGAAATCATGCAAATCATTACCATCCAATTCATTTGTCACAACCACATATGCAACAAGCTCCTTGTTAGCACCATTACTAATAGTTTGAATGGTCACATCTTCAACAAAGCCAATTTCACGAACCACCATCTCTATTTCAGACAATTCAACACGATTTCCCCTGATTTTAACTTGACTGTCACGACGATTAAGGATAGCTAAAGTTTTATCCGGCAACAATCTAACCATATCCCCGGTACGGTACAAGGTTCCGTAATCTTCATCATCATCAAATGGATTATCAATGAATGATTTAACATTATCCTCTTCACGGTTCAAGTAACCATCAGCAACCTGATAACCGGAAATATACAATTCACCGACGGCACCAACCGGCACACGTCTAAATTCATCATCCAAAATATACACTTTACTGTTATAGTTAATCTGACCGATGGATGATGAATCGATCTTATCTGAGTTGTTGATTGATGATATGAATGCGAATGTTTCTGTTGGTCCGAATCCATCAATTAAAAGATAATCTTCAGGGCTTTCAAAATCACCTAATTTCTCACCGCCAACCATTAAAACATCTAAAGAAGCATCATCAATATTTTCCATGAACAGTTTACCTACCTGAGTGGTCATCATACAATGGTTAACATCATGATTTAAGAAATACTTGTTTAATTCATACACATCGAGCCTAATTTCATCCGGAACAATTGACAGACAGGCTCCTGCATATAATGTTTGGCAAATTGCCCATGAACCTGCATCAAAACCAATATTGGCAAACAAGCCGTAAACATCATCACTGCCAAAGTTGAACTTACTGGAATAAACGGCAGCGACGTTAAGAATGGATTTTCTTGTAACTTTTACTCCTTTAGGAAAACCTGTAGTGCCACTTGTGTATAAAATACATGCAGTATCCCCATACACAACAGGCAAACTTGATAATCTGCCCAAATTTTCTTTAAAATCTGAAATATTTAAAAATGATGCATTATCTGTTAATTTACTTGCACGTTCATAAGTTTCATCGCTGACAAGAACAACCTTAGCGTCAGAGTCATTCAATATGAATCCTATACGTTCATCGGGAAGCGCATCATCTAAAGGAACAAAAGCTGCACCCGAAGATAGAATGCCCAATACCACAAACATGTACAGTTCAGATCTTTCAACCATAAAAGCAACATTATCCTGCGGCCCAACACCCATATCCCTTAAATGATTAGCTATCTTATCCGCAATGAAGGCACCTTCAGCATAGCTATAGGATGCATCATTAAAAGATACCAAAGCATTATCCTGATTTTTACCTAGATGGTCATTAAAAGCATCAAGGATATCGTCATAATCCCAGTAATGGGAATTCTGATTAATAGAATCTAAAAGTTCAATGTCAAATTTTGAAATAAATTCAATGTCGGATAACTCGCTAACATTGATTAACTGTGATAAAATCAATTTATATACTTCACCGAATCTTCTCATCAGATCTTCAGAATATTTATCAGAATACAAAAGAATTAAATTGTACTCATTACCATTTTGAACAACATTTGCAGTCAAATCATTGATTGAATCCGCCGCACGTAAAAGGTCTTCATCATCAAAATAAATTTTTTCATCGTCTTCATCGACAGAAACCCAATCCGGCAGGAATTGGAATATTATGCTGGAATCAATATCATACTCACTTGCCAATAATCTAAATGGATAATAATCATATCTCATCACATCATAAATCAAACCGGACATATAGTTCATGAAATCTGAAATGTTGTGATTTTTACAATCAACTAAAATAGGCAAGGTGTTTACAAACATGCCAATTGCGCCATAATTATTGAATCTATCACGGCCATTATCAGTTATATTAAACAGAACTTTATCATCGCCGATGAATCTTGATAAGGTGTAAGCAAATACTGCTGTAAATACAACACTTTCATTTACAGTTGTTTTGGATAAAAATGATTTAAATAAATCTAAATTCAAATCCAAATCAAATTCCATCATTCCCTCACCATCACTGGAAACGCTCTTCAATAGAACACCGGCATCATCACTATCAGCCAACATGGAACCATAGAACTTGCCCGCACTCTCATACTCTTGTGAATTTTGAATTTGCTGAGTGAATGCAGAGACTTTCAGGAAGGAATCATCAACATCAACCCCGTCTCCATTAAGGATTGATTCCAAGTCCTGTTTGAATACTTCATTGGATAAAGCATCGAATATCAAGTGATGGAATACTCCAAATAACTGGCATTCATCATCAGTTTCAACAATTAGGAATCTTGATAAACTATCATACAAATCAAATGGTTTAGTGAAGAAATTATCGATGCGCTCATCATCAGCATTATGATCTATGGAAATCTCCGGTTTAGACCCCTTTACCAAATATGGAACATCTTTACTGTCATCAATACACATGCCTAAAATCGGATGCACATCCAACATTGTGTTTAATGCCTGGCAAATCCTATCGACATCCAATTCCTTATCAATATTCCTCCTAAATGGAATATGGTAAGAATCAAATTTATTATTTGCAATAACATCCAAGTACACATTCAATTGAGGTTCATTTAACGGACATCCCTCTTTTATGGAATAAACATCCAAATCAAACTCATCATCTCTTTCAATGAATTTGGCAATGGCTTCGGGAGTACGTAATTTTAAAATATTTGCCGCTGAAAAATTAAAGCTTTCAAGGTATGACAAGAATCTGATAGCAGTTAATGAATCTCCTCCCAGACGGACAAAGTCATCGTGAATGCCCACATTTTCCTGGTCAAATATCTTTTTAAATATTCCTACAACGGTTTTTTCAGCTTCAGTTCTTGGTGCAACATACTCTGCACGGAATTTATCACGGTCAACAGCAGGCAATGCACGCTTATCTACCTTGCCATTAACATTTAAAGGAATGGCATCCAACTTTATCACAAATGAAGGAATCATATATTCAGGCTTACGTTCGCCAACATACTTTGAAACAACATTATTGAGCTCCAATTCGTCCATGTCATTATTTACAACAACATAAACTACAAGCTCATTGTTTGTGTTATGCTTAACCGTTTGAACAGTTACATCCTCGACATAATCTATTTCACGAATTACCTCATCAACTTCAAGCAATTCAACACGGTTTCCCCTGATTTTAACTTGACTATCACGGCGACCAACAACCCCCAGAGAACCATCCGGCAGATAGCGCATGATGTCACCTGTACGATATAACACTTTATAATTTTCATCATCATCGAACGGGTTTTCTACAAATGCTTTAGCGTTTTCCTCATCACGATTCAAATATCCCTCTGCTACTTGATAACCTGCAAGATATAATTCGCCTACCGCACCAAATGGAACACGCCTTCCCTCATCATCCAGAATATACGATTTTACATTATTGTTGAGAAAACCGACAGAGGAAAAATCAATCTTGTCCTTGACAATGACACTGTTTGTGAACATGAATGATTCTGTCGGTCCGTATACATCAACCAATACAAAATCCTCAGGAGATTTGAAATCCCCTAATTTTTCCCCACCGGTAAGCAGGTATTTCAAGGAGGTCTCATCAACATTTTGAATGAAAAGCTTAGCCACCTGAGTGGTCATTACAGTATGGGTAATGTTCTGATTGAGATAATACCTATTCAATTCAACCATGTTTAGTCTGATGTCACTTGGAACGACAGATAAGCAAGCCCCCACATAAATGGCCGCAAAAATACCAAAGCTGGCAACATCAAAACCAATGGAAGCATATAAACCATAAACATCATCTTTTGACATTCCATAAGTGTCTTCATAATACTGCGAAATGTTTAAAATGGATTTTCTAGTGATTTTCACACCTTTCGGAAGACCTGTGGTGCCGCTGGTATACATCATGCATGCCAATTCACCACAAGTATTATTCAAGCTAGACAATGTTCCAATTTCCTCTTTAACAATATCGGAAATGTTTAAAAGAGTCAAATCAGCAAATAGATTCCTTGCACGTTCGTAAGTCTCATCACTTACAATAACAACATGAGATTCAGTATCCTTTACCATAAATTGTATACGATCATCGGGATGCGCCTCATCCAAAGGAACATAAACACCTCCCATGGACACAATGCCTAAAACGGACAGCATATACAATTCAGAACATTCAACTAAAAATGAAACGCAATCCTGTATTTTAACTCCCAGCTCAGCTAATTTATTAGCAATTTTATCTGCAAGAAACGCTCCTTGAGAATAAGTATAAAAAACATCACCATACGAAACAAGAACATTATCCGGAGATTCAGCAAGATGATAATTGAATGCATCCAAAATATCCCCATATTTTGACTGATGTTGAGTTTGATTATAAGAGTCCAAAATATCCAAATCAGATTTTGAAGTGTAAATGATATCCTTAAGCTCATTAACATTGAAAAAGCCACGGGCAATGCTCTTAAAGGAATTGGCAAAACGTTCTATGGTATCTTTAGAATAATTTTGAGAATGGATGATGGTTAAAGAATGGTTACAATTATCTTTTTTTGCAATATTGGCATTAAAATCAAATGAATCCATCTCTTCCAGTTGGCAATTAAAAATAATCTCCGGATTTGCATCAACAATATTTTTTTCACAATACCCAATAGATTCCCTAACGGAATCAATAAAGGAAAGAATATCTGAATTTTTACAGTCAACCAACAAAGGCAAAGAACTTGAATCATTTTGTGCAAGAGCAAACAAAACCTTTTCATTGCCTGTGAATCTAGATAATGTATATGCAAAAACACTTGTGAAAAAAACATCCTCCTCAACATCAAGTTTAGAGATATCCAACTTCAAATCTATGGAAAAACTACCATGAGAGTTATTTCCTATATCCTTTAATAAAATTCCTGCTTCATCAACATCAAACATAAAATCACATATAATTAATAATATTGAAAAAATATATTACTATAATTATAAAAAATTATCTATTGAATTTAAATATTGAAATAATGAATAATCAAATGGTAACCAATATGACATATGAGAGAAATTACAATCTTTTGAACGGCAAATTCAAGGAACTGTTCTTTCCAACACTAATGGCTTCAATAGCAGGCAACTTTGCAATACTTGCAGATGCATTTTTAATCAGCCTTTTTATGGGTCCATTAAATTTATTTGTCATACAATCCATTGAACCATTTGCATGCATTGTAAATGTCATCTACTGGCTAATAGGATTTGGGGGAAGCATCCTATGCACTCACGCCAGAGCAGAGTTTGACGATGAAAAGGGAAATGAGCTGTTCACGACTTCTTTGATTATTATAGTTTTAATCGGATTGTTTCTAACAGTCACAGGTTTATTATTTCCAGATTTTTACATGCAAATATTATGCCATTCAGATTATCTAAAACCTCTTGTCATGCAATATTTCCAATTGTTTATAATTGGTATTCCATTTTTATGTTACTTGACTGTTTTAGCTTACTTCATTAAAACAGACAATTTCATAAAATTACAGTTCAGATCATTTTTACTGGCGAATGTTGTTAATGTTATTTTCGATGTTATTTTCATGAAATTTTTGAATATAGGTATTTCAGGAGCTGCACTGGCAACTACAACCGGATTTTTTGTAGCTTCAATTTATATAACCACTTACTTTTTCAATTCAGAAGGAACACTGAAACTTATCAAAATAAAAACCTCAAAAATGGCGACATATATTGTTGATATTTTTAAAACAGGATTCTCCAGTGCTTCAATTCCATTATATCAAGCGTTAAAGTTACTGTTCATAAATATGCTGCTGAGTGGAATTCTGGGAAAAGTGGGTTTGGCAGCATTTAACATGTGCTTCAATACATTATCATTAGTGACTATTTTTATTTTAGGCACTGCACAGTCAATTTTGCCTATTGTATCAGTATACTATAAAGAAGGAGATTTCAATGGAATTGACTACGTTACAAGAAAATCATTGAAAATAGTCACAGGATTCGGCATATTCTTTTCACTGCTTTTTGCCATTTTCCCACAGGCAATACTGTTTTTATTCTCAGTAAATGACCATTCACAAATTCCAGTTATTATGAATGCAGTTAGAATATTTTCATTATGCTATTTAGGATACTCAATCAACCTATTGTACCTATTTTATGCACCATCTGTCGAATATGACAAATTGGCAAATGCCATATCCCTTTTGGAAGGCTTGATTCTTCCTGTAGCATTAACTTATCTATTTAATTATTTATGGGGCATCAATGGTATTTGGATTTCATTCGCAGTTGCAGAAATGTTAACCTTGCTATTTATTTTTGCATATTCCAGATATGTTACTAAAAAGACCAATGGTGAGTATTCAGGATTTTTCATAATAAAAAATAATTCCAACGAAAAGATGGTCGAATTTACAGTCAAAGGAACTATCAAAGAAGCTGTAACTTTATCAGAAAATGTTCGTAAATATTTTTTAGATACAAAATTCTCCGTTTTTGTCAGTCTGGCAATTGAGGAGATACTAGTTTACATCGTCAAGCATAACGAAAAATTAGACTGGATTGATGTTATTATTAGGGAAAACGAGGATGCAATTGTCATTTCAATTAAAGATACAGGAATTGAATTTGATCCAACCCAACCAGAAGAGTTAAAATCAGAAAACATAGATTTACTTAATCAACTTGCGGAAGATATTGATCACTCCCAAATATTAGGTTTAAATAATACAGTTATTACACTAAAAAAATAAGAAATTATAATTCAATATAATAATCTAGTTTGCGTGTCAATATAACTGGGTTCATTGACCTCTTTTACAACATCACTTTCCTTAACATCACCAATCAGCAATGGCGAATCTGGATTATGCAACTTCTGATTCCTTTTGACCAGCTTCATGTTAATGTTGGTATAACACACTTCAAAAATATCTACTACTTTTAGTGAAATTTATTCTATACTATTAAATCAAAACTCAATAGTTTCTGCCAACACCCAAAGCATTTAAAAAAAAAGGCAAATGAGAGATGAACTCTCATTGTTTTTTAATATTTTTATTTTTTATCCGGAGCGTTATAATTAACATAGTTGCTAACACGATGGCTAATGCATACATTACGGTTGCCATTGCATTCTGAATAATTATATCTGCAGTATCTACAACAATACTGTCTTGTCCCTCTATAGTGTCTAATTTTTGGAAGTAGTCATAAACCTCCTGATGGAATTGTTCATCTCCTGAATAATCAGGCGCATAGGTATCGACTGCAGTACTAATACCGCCCATAACTCCAAGAATTAGAATTATTCCAATGATTGCTGTACCCAATGAGGAACCTAATGTCTCACCAGTTGTAATAATACCAGATGCATTATTTTGGCCTTCAGCAGGAACATCGAATAATGCAACATCCGCTGCTAAAGCCATCATAAAACCAATACCTGTCCCAAGTAAAAACTGTCCTGGAATTAAATCCAGCATGTTTACATTTAATTTAAATTGATAACTTAAAATCAGACATCCTACAATAGATATTATACATCCTATTGCCATGAGTGTCTTGTGATTCAGTTTTCCCATTAGTTTTGGAGCGGTCAATGAAAAAATAAACAAAGCCATAACAAACGGAAGTGAAGCCAAACCAGTATCAAATGGATTTAACTGCAATACAGTTTGGAAAAACAGAACCATTACAAAAAATGTTCCTGATATTACAATATTATATAATAACTTAATAGATGTACCTATACACAAATTTTTGTCTCTAAATAATTCAACATCAAGCAATGGCACCTTGCCTGACCTTTTTCTTTTGAGTTCAAACCATATAAAGATTGCCAAGACTATCAATCCCAAAATTATCTCAATTATGCTGGTAGCAACATCCTTAGTCAGAGTCAAAATACCAAGGACAAGCAAAAGAAGACATATACCGGAAAGTATAGCACCAATAATATCAAGATCGCTTTTAGATTCAGTAGGTTTAAAATCAGGTATTTTATTTTGCATTACTAAAATAAATAAAATGAATATTAATTCAAATGCAAAAGTGTATCTCCAGCTGAAAAAAGTTGTAATAAGCCCACCAAGGAGTGGAGCTAAAATATCTGCAAGTCCTGCCATTACACCGAGAGTTGCCAAAGCAATTGTACGCTTTCTGCCGGAATATATCCCGCTTATTATTGAAACTATGGCAGGCAGCATTAATGCCGCAGCAACACCTTTAATCGCTGCCCATCCGACAAAAAACATTGTAACACTTGAACTTAATACTGCAGCAAATATTCCTATACCAAAAAGTGCAGCACCAATTACAAACAGTTTCTTTTTACCAACTATGTCCTGAAGTTTGGTACTGAACAGTATCAACGCAGCAGTGATAAGCGTACAAAACGACACAATCATTTGAATAGTACTAACATCAGCATTCAAATCAACAACAATTCGAGAAATGCTAACATTCATGAAGAAAGAGTCCAACACTATAATAAATGAAGCACAAGCCACAACTATTAAGGGAAACCAAGAATTTTCATTAGCCTTTTCATTCATATTTATTAATCCTCCAACATATTAATTTTAAAAAATTAAATATGATTTTATATTTGCTTTCCCAGCGATTAAATTTTTGGATTAAATTTTTATCATAATACTGCAAGAATACCCCAATATCTGTAAAACTGATTTTCAAATGCTTTCAGATGAAGTTTAAAATATCCAAGGTCGAACCTAATAACTACATTAATCTAGTTTGAGCATCAATATAACTAGGTTCATTAACTTCTCTTACAACATCACCATCTTTAACATCACCAATCAGCAATGGCGAATCAGGATTATGCAACTTCTGGTTCTTTTTAACCAGCTTCATGTTACTGTTCGCATAACACACTTCAAATTATCTACTACTTTTAGTGAAATTTATTTGATACGATACGAACAGAAGATGATTAAAAAGTAAATAAATTATCTACTACTTTTTTGTTAAAAATTTGTTTCAAAAAAATAAGACATTATAATTCAATATAATATGGACATATATTAACGAATTCATCATTATCTAATCTGAATCCTTTTGGAATGACACCAAGCTGTTTGAATCCCAATTTTTCATATAGATGTCTTGCAGACAAATTATCTTAAACAACAGCATTGAACTGAAGAATTAGAAAATCAAGTTCTTTTGCTTTTTCAATCGAATCCAAAACCAGTTTTTGACCAATGTGTTTTCCTCTGGCTTTTGAGGATACTGCATAGCTAGCATTGGCAATATGGCTGCATCTTCCCACGTTATTAGGATGGAGAATATACAGTCCAAGAATTTCACCGTCAAATGCAACTCCAACATGACTTTGACTGTTGAAAAAATCCAAACCTGTCTTTAATGTCAGTGCTTCTTCTTGTGGAAATGCATTGCCCTCTTAAACAATTTCATTCCAAATTGAACTCAATTCAGACAAATCATCCTTGGTAAATTCTCTAATAATCATCATTTAGTTAATTTAAAAATAATATTATATAAAATTTACATTAACCATCACCATTTATCATCTGAAACTTGTTTTGAAAAGTAGTTACCCATATGTATAGTTGAAACTTGAATTAATTTTTCGAAAACTCACCGTTAATCCAATAACCTGCCTATTAAAGTATAATTAATTATAATATACTTAATATAATTAACCGCATAGCTTATTTTGATAGATAACCTACTATTTAACATTATTGTGTAAGAATTCTCCGGCTTCTTTAAGCCGGGAGATGAATTGCACTTTTAAGGAGGTTTGTTGAATTTTTAGAATTTTTTTGCAAAATTAAAAAATTATTTAGGGGCCTGAATTTTTTAGTTCTCAGATAATTGTTGTATGGCCGTTTTTGAGTAGTATCCTTGTGATATGATTAGGGCTCCTAAAAATACATTTAGATATACGGTTTTTGCAACTGATTTTGGTGTGTATTT
>NZ_JAGAXX010000084.1 GCF_017940815.1 Methanobrevibacter sp. | reverse complement strand
GTTCGTATAAAACAAAACTATATATAAACTAATGGCTAAAAATATTAATAATTCATATGATTATGGATTATACTAAAATATTATGGAGATTTAGAAAATGAAAGCTAATGCACAAAAAATAGCTGATGGAGTATACTGGATCGGTGTACTCGATTGGGACCTCAGAACCTATCACGGTTACACATTAGACGGAACCACCTACAATGCATACATTGTATTCGGTGAAGATGAAGTGGCTATCATCGATAACGCTTACCCTGGAAAAACAAAAGAAATGATGGCACGTATCGACGACGCTTTCGCACAAGAAGGAAGAGACGTCAAAGTTGACTACATCATTCAAAACCACGTTGAAAAAGACCACTCCGGTGTTTTAGTGGACTTACACAAAAGATTCCCAGAAGCACCTATCTACTGTACCGAAATTGCAGTTAAAGGTTTATTAAAACACTACCCAGCACTTGAAGGCGCTGAATTCATCACTGTTGGAACCGGAGACTCATTGGATGTTGGCGGAAGAACCTTAGCGTTCCTCGACGCATTCTTATTACACTGGCCGGACAGCATGTTCACATTACTTGCAGACGAAACCGGTATTTTATTCCCTAACGACGCATTCGGTCAACACTTATGTTTCACACAAAGATTCTCTGATGAAATCCCTGAAAACGTATTGATGGACGCAGCACAAAAGTTCTACGCAAACTTAATCACCCCACTTTCAAAATTAGTTCTCAAAAAATTAAACGAAGTAGTGGAATTAGGTTTACTCGACTCAATCAAAATGATTGCACCATCCCACGGTCAAATCTGGACCGACCCTATGCAAGTAATCGGAGCTTACCAAAACTGGGCTACCGGTGTATGTGAAGACAAAATCACAATCATCTACGACACCATGCACTACTCAACCCAACAAATGGCTCACGAAATTGCAGAAGGAGCAATGTCTGAAGGATATGATGTGGAAATGTTCTTCTTGCACGAAGATGAAAGATCTGAAATCGTCAAAAGTATCCTAACCAGTAAAGGAATTGCTGTTGGAGACCCTACCATCAACGACGTACCATACCCAAGTATCGGGGACATCATGTACTACTTGAAAGGATTGTTATTCAACAGAACAGGCATTGAAAGAAAAGCAGTCACCTTCGGTTCCATGGGTGGAAGAGGAGGAGCTCCTGCTAAACTCGCTGAAGAATTAGGAAACTGTGGATTCGATGTTGTAGACACTCAAGAAATCTACTTTGTACCAACCGCAGAAGAAGATGATGCAAGCTACGAATTAGGTGTTGCATTAGCTAAAGCATGTAAAGAATTATAAGGATGGATTATTATGGTTAAATACGAACATGAAATTGGAATTACTAAAGGAACCCCTGTAGAAAAATTTGTTGCAGGAAACTTTGAAGGAGAAACAAACGAAGTTGGAATCTACTTAGCTATGTCCAGACAAGCTTCCCGTGAAGGTTATGGGGAATTAGCTGAAGTATTCAAAAGATTAGCTTGGGAAGAAGCTGAACACGCTGCAAGATTCTGTGAAATGAACGGAATCATCAAACCAACCCTCAAAGAAAACATCGAATGGATGATGGGTGGAGAAAAAATGGCTAACGCAGAAAAAAGAGAAGCTTCCGAAAAAGCTCAAGAAGCAGGTATTGAAACTGCAGCGGATTTCTTCCGTGAAAGCTCCAAAGATGAAGGTCGTCACTATAAAATATTAGAAGGAATCCTAGAAAGATACTTCTAAATCTGAAAGAATTTAATTATTCTTTCACCTTTCTTTTTTTATTTTAAATTGAATTCTTGAAAAAGAGTATAAAAGGAAGAATATTATTCTCCCAATTATCTAATTTATTTTTAATTTGAATTTTTGATTGATGTTGTAGTTCTTGTTTTTAGTGAGAATATTCATTTTGCACTTGCCCTTGGACAATTTCTTCAAGTCGAATTTCAAAACGCCCTTGGAACTTGACTTTACAACAACAGTTTTCTTTTTGCTTCCAACCTTCATCACTATCTTAAAGGTAATCTTTTTAATAGGCTTTCCGCTGACACTGTTTTTAACCTTAACCTTAACTTTTGAGTTTTTCTTGGCTGTCTTTGGAACTACAATCTTTGAAGTCGCCTTATTGACATTGATGGATGAAGTGAATTTGGACATCTTAATGTTTTTGTCATAAGATGTTATCTCAACGGTGTGCTTTCCGGCAGCAAGCTTGGCCGTGTTGATTGTAAATGATCCATCATCCCCCATTTAGGAGTATATGTACGATAGCTTTTGCCTGTGTAGACTTTAATTTTAATCCTTGTACCAGAAACAGGATTTTTGGTCTTGCTATTTGTTATATATCCCTTAACGGAATTGATACAACTATATATCATGGTTACCTTATTGAAGGAAACTGAGCATGGAGCTGCAATAACATTGACGCTCAATTTATTGATAGTGCATTCACCCTCATGTCTTGAGAGTTCAACGGAGTATTTGCCAACAGCTGTTTTATCAGCTACCTTAAGATATGCTATTCCCTCCTCATTTGTTTCATCTGCTGGTGAATAGAAGACTGTTTTTCCGCTTACCAATTTAATTCTGACCTCTTGTGAAACAAGAGTTTCCCAGGGAGTAGTTACTTTGACCTTAAATTTCACATCTCCAAAATATGAACTGACTGTTTGTATATTAATATCAACCGCTCCATAAACGTCAGGATAAGACTCAGAAGCTGAATTTTTAATATATGTACAGTTGTATGATGCCGCATCTCGAGTAGATGAAAAAATTGCCCCTCCTTTTTTTGCGGAATTGCCAGTAAAGGATGAATTGTATACCTCAATTTTTCCATTATTGATTTCACGTATTGCGCCGCCTGTTTCACTAGCTTTGTTAGCATTGAAGGTACAGTTTAATACTTTTAATTTAGCATTATCAGCATAAATTGCCCCTCCATATTCTGCAGTGTTTTGACTGAATTTAGATCCTATCACCTCAACATTTGAAGAATCATGATCATGAGCCAACCTGACTGCTGCACCTGAAGTGCCTGAATTTTTTTCAAAAACACAATTTTTAATTAAAGCGTATGGAGTTGAATCCAAAATCAATGCTCCTCCAACTTGTGCGTTATTGTTTTTAAAAGTTGAATTTATAAATTCAGCGGTTCCATATTCATCCAGATAAAATCCTGAATATTTATCCGCTTTATTATTATCAAACAGACAATTTTCTACATATGCATGACTTTCAATGGTTTCTATACCATCAAGTGAACTGATTAAAAGAACTGTGGCCAATTTTGCATTATTGCCTATAAATTTGGAGTCATACATATTTAAGGATGAACCTCTATCCGCATAAATTGCACTGCCCATTCCAAGTTTTGCACTGCCAGAATTATCACGGGCTATATTGCCTTTAAATGTTGAATTACGAATTGTAATATTTGTATTTTCTTGAGTGAATAATGCACCACCGTTAAGATTTTCTACAATATTACTCTCAAAAACACAATTTATAATGGTTAAATTGGAGCCTTCACCCAAACGAATTGCTGAACCACTATATACATTGGTTGTCTTTCCATTTTTAAAAGTGATATTTTCTAAAACAACATTACAATTGGAATCAATGCATAATAAACCTATAGAATTACTGCCGTCAATATAACAGTTATTTTCACCGATTAAAGTCATATCACTAGATATATAATACCCATAAGTGTTCCAAACATCAGCATCAGGATTAAATTTATAACTTTCATTTAAAGTTACAACAGAAGTTGAAAATCCATCTATCCGGTCTTCCAAATCAGTGAATGTTTTAACATTACTTTCACCAACTGAATTCTCTTCAGAAACTAAATCAACATCGACAGCATCTGTTTCAATGTCAACATCAGCCAAAACGCTTGTGTCATTCAAATCTCCTGCTTGAACTGAACCTATTACAAGCAATAAGAATATTGCACAAACAAGCATTAGTGCCGATTTTTTAATAAATTTCGTCAAATATCCCTCCTTAATAATACTATCTATTAAACCTTATTATATTAAGTTATCGTAAAAACTAAAGGAATCCTGCGACTATACTGAACACAATAACCATTGCCAAAACCATTGATAATGCATTTACAATAGGTTTATACTGCCGTTCTGACAGTTTGTAGCTGAGCAATATCTCAAGCATGTAACCTCCATCCAAAGGTTTGATTGGAAGTAGATTGAATAGACCTATACCCAGATTCAACATTGAAATCCATTGAAAGAGCTCTGCAAGCTCAAACAAAATCCATGGCAAAGGTCCCCAACTATCATTTATCAGCTCAAAATGCTTATTTGCCTGGATTCCAAAAAATCCTACAGACTCATTGTTAGGATTTTTTGCAAGGGTTATATGATAGGTGCCCTGGTCTGTCTTGACTTCCACATTATCTCTGGGTGAAAATGAACTCACAATATCAACATAGGCCTGTGAATCATTAATCCTATGATTATCAATCTCCTGCAGAACCATACCTTCCTTCAATATTCCCTCGGAAGGTGAATCAGGAACTATTCTGTCAACTGCAATTCCATCCTCCTCAAAGAATTGAGGTATTCCTGCAGACACCAATGACAAAAGAATAAGTGCAATCAAAGCCAGCGTTACATTGGCAATTGAACCCGCAGCATAAACCCTTAGTTTTGAAGATCTTTTAGCCTTCTTGAGCTTTTCCTCATCGGGTTCGACAAATGCGCCTGGAATAATCGCAAATAATAACAATCCTATTGATTTTATTGGAATTTTTTCACCAATAGCCTGTATACCGTGTGAAAACTCATGCACCACCAGTACGGTAGCAAGAGCTATCAGTCCGTAAACAAACGGAACATAAATTTGAGAACCAGGAATATCAACCCCAGGAATCACTATGGAAACGCTGGGAGTTTCAAAAACCGACGGCAATGTGGATACAATCGTCCATGTTATGAATATCATTGCTCCAAAAGCTACAATGACACCAACATTCATGTACCATCGCCAAAATTTAGGTGAAAGGTTGGAAATTCTGGATATCAGTCCCCTTAACTTTTGGGTCTTCCACATGATGACCGGAAAGTTAAGCTCCACCCCATGCGTGGACAACCTTTCTCGAAATATTGCAACCAATATCCAGATGACAGCAAAAGCTATCAAATAATAATAAATCCCATTCATTAAATTGCCTCATTAGCTACCAAAGTAGTGAATCAAATAGGACTACATCAACTAAATCGTCCTTTTGATATCCTTCATCATTTTCGTCAATGATGATATAGCTGTTCGCCTCAACCATTGACCGAATAATGCCGGAACCTCTATTGAGCACATGCTTTGCACACTCGTCATCTGACACAGCACGTATGAAATCGGTCCTGCCCAGCTGGGAAGGTATCTTAAGTTGGGATATCCTTTTTACGATATGGAAATCAAATTCCCTTCCCTGCATTTCAAAGAGGTATTTTCTTGCAAACATGTCAAACTGTGACATCGCAGCCACAGGCTGGCCTGAAAATGTGAAAACCATCTTACCGTTTACAATGCCTGCACCTGCAGGTTTTCCTGGCCTGATTGCAACGCCATGGAAGAGTATTTCGCCTAAATCGTCAACCACATCAAGAACAACATCCCCCTTACTGATTGCTGTTCCTCCTGTGGTCATGATAACGTCATAATCCTTGGAAGCCTCCAAAACTGCCTCCTTGACCTCATCGAAAGTGTCTCCTGCATGGCAGATTTCACAAATGGCTCCTGAATCCTCAACCATTGCCTTTATGGTGAACTGATTGGAATTGATAATCTTGGCCTTGTCGATTTCCTCCTTGGTCGGCTCAACAAGCTCGTTGCCTGTAATGATGAGCTTTACCTTAGGCTTCTTATAAACCTTGACGGTATCGTAACCGGCTGAAGCTATTAGGCCCAATTCCTGATATCTTATGAAGGTGTTCCTGTCCAGGATTTTCTGGCCCTTCTCGATGTCCTCGGACTTCGGACTTATGTTTTCGCCCGGAGTGACCTGGGAGTAGATTGTCAGGTCGTCGCCATCGGTTGTTGTGTACTCCTTCATCAGAACCGCATTGGCGCCATCCGGAATAGGTGCGCCTGTCGCTATGACAATGGCCTCATTATCCTTGACTGTTTTGGATGAAAAATCTCCTGCGCCAATTGCATCAACTATCTTGAATTCCTTCGGCACTGAATTTGACGCTCCAAATGTTTCCTCGGCAATCAATGCAAATCCGTCCATCGCTGACTTGTCGAATGGCGGTGAGTCATGAAATGCAATAATGTCTTCAGCC
Organism: Methanobrevibacter sp.; assembly: GCF_017940815.1. Taxonomy (GTDB): domain Archaea; phylum Methanobacteriota; class Methanobacteria; order Methanobacteriales; family Methanobacteriaceae; genus Methanocatella. The sequence goes on along the minus strand of NZ_JAGAXX010000084.1, from coordinate 12,196 downwards.
AAAACCCTCCTGTGGGCGTCATGAATGGAAATCTCCTCTATGTCAGTGACCCTTTGGTTATCGCTGATCAGCTTCATTGCATTTGACAATGAATCCAGTTTTGAAAAGAACATTCTTTAAACTCCAGGATTATACCATGTATTTTTCAATTACGCCATGATATGCATCGTTCAAATCATCATAGCTGAACTCATGGCCATTCACATTTAATGAAGTGCCTTTGACTTCCCCAATCACTTGAACAGGTACGCTGATTTGTGATAGGATGTCATCGACCGCTTCGGCCCTGACTGTCAAGAGGTATCTTGCGTGACTTTCTGAGTACAGTAACTGTATCTTATCCAGTTCATCGTCGGTGAGCTCAACATCGCATCCGAGACCTGACTTGATGACCATTTCGGAAAGTGCGACTGCAAGTCCACCTGCTGAGACATCGTGAACGGCAGTGATGTTTTTGTCCTTGTCATCTGAAATCAAGTCGAGGACTGTCTGGCCGTTTGCCACTTCCTCCTCAATTCTGATTCCTGGAGCTGTACCCTTTTCGAGGTTGTGGATGCATCTGTGATACTCTGAACCTGTCAGCTCGTCATAGGTCTTACCGATCAATAGAATCTTGTCGCCCTCGTTTTTGAAGTCAAGGGTCCTGATGTTTTCGATGTCTTCCACACCTATTACACCAACAGCAGGTGTCGGATTGATCTTGATTCCTTCGGTTTCATTGTAGAAACTTACGTTTCCGCTTATGACCGGTGCGTCGAACTTTTCAGCCACAAGGCTCATTCCTTCAATGGCTGTCTTGAATTGCCATAGGATTTCAGGGGTTTCAGGGTTTCCGAAGTTAAGGCAGTCCACTACGGCATAAGGTGTTGCACCCATTGATATTACGTTTCTGATTGCCTCTGCTACACATCCTGCTGCCCCGTCGAATGGGGACAGTTTTGTGTGGATAGTGTTGGAGTCTGTTGTAAGTGCGATTGCAGTGTTCTCATCAATTCTTAAGACCGCTGCATCATCACCAGGCTTTACGACTGTTCTGACCTGAACCTCATGGTCATACTGTTTGTAGACCCATTCCTTGGAAGCGATATTCGGGCTTGACAATAGCTTAGGCAAGGATTCGTAAACGCCAGGCTCTTTTAGTTCAATCTTTTCTGTGTCTTCAGGAACTTCCTTGATCGGCCTGTCGATTGAAGGGGGGTCGGCAAGTAGGATTGTTGGTAAATTGGCGATTTCTTCACCGTCATCGGAAATGATCATGTTGTTTCCTTCGATTACCTCACCGATTACTGATGATACGATTTCGTGCTTGTCACAGATTTTCTGTGCCAGTTCAACATCATCAGGGTTTATGACGAATACCATTCTTTCCTGGGATTCTGAAAGCATGATTTCATATGGAGTCATTCCTGTTTCCCTTAACGGTATTGCCCTAAGGTCAACCAATGCCCCATTCTTGGAGGAATCGACCAGTTCTGAAATGCAGCAGGTAAGACCTCCTCCACCTAAGTCCTTGACACCACTGACATTGATTTTTTCCATGATTTCGAGTGATGCTTCCAATACTCTTTTCTTGGTGAATGGGTCAGCCACTTGCACAGCAGGCCTGTCTTCGGTTTCACTGTCTGAAGTCAATTCTTCAGATGCGAATGTTACACCGTGAATACCGTCACGACCGGTTGTTCCACCCATCAATAGGAATACGTCACCGATGTTTGGAGCTTGTGCACGAACTATTTTGTCTTTTTCAACAAGACCCACACACATTACGTTAACTAAAGGATTTGTCCTGAATGATTCGTCAAATTCTATTTCACCTGCAACGGTTGGAACTCCAACACGGTTTCCATAGTCGGAAATTCCCTTTACGACATGCTCAAACAAGTATTTTGATTTTTCGTCTTCGATTGGTCCGAATCTTAATGAGTCGAGAAGTGCTATCGGCATTGCACCCATGGAAATGATGTCCCTTAAGATACCGCCGATACCGGTTCCTGCCCCTCCGTAAGGTTCAATAGCTGATGGGTGGTTGTGTGATTCCATACCTACAGCCAATGCATATTTATCAGTTACGCTTACAAGTCCCGCATCGTCACCCGGACCTAAAATAATGTTTTCCCCTTCAGTAGGAAAAGCCCTTAGGAATGGCCTGCTGCTTTTGTAGGAACAATGTTCTGAAAACATTACGTCGAGCATTCCTTCTTCCAATTCGTTCATTTCCCTTCCGAGGATTCCTTCAATATATTCAATTTCAGAATCTGCTAAAGTCATTTTAACACCCTTAGTTTTTAATGGAGATAATTACTTTTTCTCCTTCAATATCCCATTCTTTGGTATAATCGTTATCGTCTTTGCTGCACTCTTCAGTATCAGAAATAATTAAACTGTGTGCCCTGATTTCATGAGAGATAACTTCTGATTGAGGAACAATCAAGTCCTTGAATTCAGTGGAGGTTTCAACGCTTACGTTAATGTTTGCTTCAACATCCAAGTCAAGGTCTTTTCTCATTTCCTGAACCCTTCTTATGAGTTCACGAGCCATTGCTTCCTGTCTGATTTCCAGAGTGACGTTTGTATTTACAAATACGTTTCCACCTTCAAATTCAGATGAAACAAAATCATCAGGGAGTTCTGAATCAAATAACACTTCTTCAGAGTTTAATTCAATTCCTTCAATTTCAACAGTGCCGTTTGCATCTAAATCTGCTTTGATTTGATTACCGTCAGCCATTTTCAGGCCTTTAACTACTTTACCCATGTCCCCCTTGAGTTTAGGACCTAAGATTTTGAGGTTAGGTTTTGCATTGTATGAGAGGTTTTCAAATTCGCTGGCGCAGATTACATCTTTAGTATTAGATTGATCTTTAATGATGTCAGTCAACTCTTCAATAGCGTTCAATACATCTTCATCTTCGGATACGACTGTGATGTCTGAAACCGGCCATCTGAGTTTGTATTGTGCCATGTCCCTTGCCCTGATGGATGCTTCAATCACTTCACGGGCAACATCCATTTTGGCTTCGAGCTCTGTGTCGATTGCATCTTCATCGTATCCCCAGTCGAGCATGTGAATACTTTCAGGAGCTTCAGGATTTACTCCTTTAACAAGGTTTTCGTAAATTTCCTCTGACACATGAGGAGCTATTGGACATAATACTGTGATTAACTTGACAAGTGCAGTGTACAAGCTGTAGTATGCACCTAATTTATCAGGGTCGTCACTTTCAACCCATGTCCTTCCACGAATAAGCCTTACATACCAGCGGCTTAAGTCTTCAAGGATGAAGTTATTGATTTTTCTTGTTGCCTTGTGGAAGAATAGTTTTTCAAGGTCTTCTGCAACCTCTTTGATTAAACTGTTAGCTTTTGAGATAATCCATTTATCTTCAGATCTTAAAATCATGTCGTCTTCAGTCAATCCGATTGGGTTGAAGTCGTCAAGTGACATGTAGGTGGTTGAGAATACATAAACGTTCCATAGGATGTTGAACATCTTGTTGATGTTAAGGAGCTCTTCCCATACGAACTTAAGGTCGTCCCATGGTTTTGAAGCCCATAACAGGTAGAATCTCAATACATCTGCTCCGTATTTTTCAATTACCTCTTCAGGAGCAACTACATTACCTAATGATTTGGACATCTTGTTTCCATGCTCATCCAAGACGAATCCGTGCATCAATACTTTTTTATATGGACTTTGACCCATTGAAATCACTCCAGTACCTAATTGTGAGTAGAACCAACCTCTGGTTTGGTCATGACCTTCTGTGATGAAGTCATAAGGGAACCAGTCTTCGAATTTTTCCTTTTCTTCAGGATAGTAGAGTGATGCCCAACCGGCAACTCCGGAGTCGATCCATACGTCCAATACGTCAGGAATTCTCTTGATGGAACTTCCACATTTGTCACATTTCACTTCCACTTCATCCACATATGGCCTGTGGATAAGTTCTGAGTCGGATACATTGATTTCGGTTAAGGATTCTTCTTTTAATTCATTTAAGGAACCGATTACTTTAAGCTCGCCACAGTCAGGACATTCCCAGATTGGTATTGGAATACCCCAGTATCTTTGTCTTGAAATTGTCCAGTCACGTGCGTTGTCTACCCAATCATGGAACCTTCCTTCTCCAGCCCATTTAGGTACCCATTCAACTTTTTCAATTTCATCCAACATTTTTTGCTTGATTTCAGTGACTTTCAAGAACCATTGTTTGGTTGCACGGTAGATGATTGGGGTTTTACATCTCCAACATACACCGTATCTGTGCTCAATGGTTTCAGCCCTGTACATTAAATTTTTAGCTTCCAAGTCATCGATGATTTGTTGGTTTTCTTCTTTGGTGAATTTTCCATCGTATTTACCTGCATCTTCAGTGAAGCATCCGTCTTCACCTACCGGACAGAATATTGGAAGTCCATTAGCTTTACCCACTTCAAAGTCGTCCGGACCATGTCCTGGTGCAGTATGAACTAAACCTGTACCTTCTCCAAGCTCTACATGGTCTCCAGGCAATATTGTGTGAACTTTTTCGATTTCAGAATCAAATTCCATTTGTTTTGGAATTTCATCCGCTAAGATATAATCATAAGCTTGACCAATTAACTCTTCACCTTTTACGGTTTTGATAATCTCATACATCACTTCTTTTTCTTCAATTATTTGATCTTCCTCATCCTCGTTTTCAGCAGGAATCTTGGTTCTGTGGATTTTAACTTGCTTGCCCAATACGTCTTCCATCAGGTTTTCAGCTAAAATGTAAGTTTCACCGTCTTTTGAAACGTAAACATAATCAAATTCAGGGTTTGCACAAATTGCAAGGTTAGCCGGTAAAGTCCAAGGAGTGGTGGTCCATACCAGGAAGTAAGTGTTTTCCTCACCAGTGACCGGGAATTTAATGAAAATGGAAGGGTCCACTTTTTCTTCATATTCTATTTCAGCGGCTGCAAGTGCAGTTCCACAATGAGGACACCAGCTGATAACCCTTTGGTCATTCAAAAGTAAGTCTTGTTCATTTGCTCTTTTAAGCATCCACCATGAGGATTCCATGTATTTAGGATCAAGGGTCATGTATGGGTCATCCCAATCCATCCAAACACCTAATTGATCAAATTCTTTTTCCATGGCAATTTTGTTTTCAATTGCGAATTCCTTACATTTATCTACGAATTTATCAATTCCAATATCCTCTTCAATTTCCTGTTTGGATTGAATTCCCATAAGATGTTCAACTTTATTTTCAATTGGAAGACCGTGCATATCCCATCCGGCTTGCCTTCTTAAGCTAAATCCGTTCATGGATTTGTATCTAAGGTAAGAATCCTTGATGATTTTGTTCCAAGCTGTTCCCAAGTGGATTTTACCACTACAATATGGTGGGCCATCCAAAAATGAATATCTTTCGCCTTGTTCTCTAAGTTCATTTACTTTTTTAAAAGTTTCTTCTTCTTTCCAGAATTTTTGAACTTTTTTTTCTATTTTATCATGGTCGTATGATTTATCTGCCTCTTTTATTGGCATTTTAACTCCTCATAAATAATGCATTTAAATTTGATTTGAAAATCTGATATATGTTCGATTTTTTCCTAAACAACCTACTTCGTATCGACACACATATCAATTAATTTACAATATATATGTTTTTGTTTTAGTTAATAAATAAAGGTTATGGCAATTAGAAAAATTTTTAAAAATGTATAGATTTTTAAAGTAATTAAAATTTAGAATTACACGAATTTGATAACTTTAATGAAAAAATAATTATTTTTAGAGAATAAGTGGATTTATTAAAAAAATAGAAAAAAAATAAGAGATTATAAACCAATATTTGGAATTCTCTCATTAGTGTTTTGACCGGTCCATTTTTTGCCCATACTTGAATAAGCATTCTTGACTAGCTTCTTATCTTTTTTGGATAATTTATAATTAAGCTTGACCACTAAGCCAACACCGGCAAATTTGCTTTTGAAGTACTTGACAGAAACCCATGTAGTGGGAACCTTGCTGTCCCCGCCAACATTATAATCCCCATAAGAGTTACTTACCAAAATTTTCTTGCCGTCATGACTTACGTCTACAATGGAGACATAATGATTTGGAAGGAAAGCGATTAAGGCAGCTCCTCCTTTTGCCAATTGTTTAATGGCACTGTTGAATGATCCAGTATAGAAGTAAGATGTCTTAAACTTAGTAGTGTCCAAAGCTCTTTTTAGGTCCGGAATATTGACACCGCTTGTCACATGAGCCTTGATTTGGAAAAACTTTTCAGAGTTGTATTTCTTTAAAGCCTGACTACATACGCTTGCTGAGGTAGGGCCACAAGTATACCCTGTATTTTGAATGTCACGAACTACCGGATAGGTGTATGATTTTCCTTTAAGGGAAACTGTAATTGTTTTTGGCCAATAGTTTTTCTTTGTATTCATCTTGACAATCTTTGTATTGATTGCCCTTTCAATTACGTTCCATTTCTCACGTTTTAGGATATGATAAACTTTAGGGGATGCCTTTGTTTTGAAGAAGACATACTTTGACAATTTACCGTATAAATATAATGAATAACTGTCTCTTTTAATAACTTCACGATATTGAGACTTTTTAAGTGTGTATTGGGCATCATTGTCCCCCATGACAAACTTTGAAGGCATTGAATCAATATCCGGAACACCGTTTACTGTAGGAACCTTGGTTTTTAAAGGATTTTTCACGTCCCCCTTAACACACTTGACCTTTTTAGAGATGACATAATTTCCAAACTGGACAACAATATCATATGTTTTTGCGCCGACCATAGGCTTTATGACCACAAATCCTTCAGGACTGACCTTTTTTGTAAACACTTTCTTACCAATGGTTATCTTGACAGTCTTGCCTGAAATCGAACTTGTTGGACCTTTCAAATAGACTCTAAGATATCCGTTAGTTAGCAGTTTGGAGTTTCCGATTTGAATAGAAATTGAATTTTCAATATAGAACTTGAAAGTCTTGGAAAATGCGTTATATTTATCATCGCCCTTAAAATTGATGTTCATGGAATCGGATTTCTTTGATGAGGTAACCTTAATGCCGAACTTACCGTTAGCATCGGTTGTTTTAGAGTAAGTATTACCGTTGAAATCTATAGTTACCTTTTTATTAGGCACTGCATTGCCTTTCAAATCAGTCAAATACAAATAAAGTGTATCTCCAGATTTGACAAAATTGGTAGTGTTAGTAATTTTTAAATTTGATTTTGAAGAATCTGTGCTTGCCACAGCAACATTGTCACTACCTTGAGAAGTAGCTTCCTGAGCAGTAACATTATCACTGGCAGCAGCGGAGGTATCTTCACTTTCCTGAACGTTTAATGTTGTATTAGCGTTATCTGTACTGATTAAATCATCCTGATTGATGATTGAAACATCACTAGTGGTATCAATCTCAGAGACAGTGTCATTTACGTCTGATACTGCACTAACAACACCGCTAGCACATATTAATGCAATGATTAATGCACATATTAAATAGTAATTTTTGAAATTCATGAAAACTCACTTATAAATCAATTTCTATAAATAATATTATTATTACTAAATATTTAATATATTGCATAAGGAAGTTAATATATTGAAAAATCTACTAATAATTAATTAAGTGATAAAATGGGATTTTATAGAAAATATAATACAATATTAAAGTCAATTGATAACTTAACAAAACTTTATAAAATGACTAAAAAGGATTCTAAATCTAAAAAAGAGGAAAAGAAATGAATATAATTTATTTAATCAATTTTAACTGTCCATATTCATATATCGGAATCAACAGACTCAAGAAGGCCATTGCCAATCTTGATTTGGATGTTGAATGGGAAATCAAATCTTTTGAACTTGAACCCTTAGTGAGAAAGGAAAGTGTGAGCGCAATCGAAAGATATGCAGAAAAACTCAACATCACAGAAAAGGAAGCAGAGGAAAAGCTCATTGAAATAGAAAAAATAGCTTCAGATGACGGCTTGGAAATGAATTTCAAGGATATGACTCTTAGAAGCTCCAAGGACGCTCACAGGTTATGCAAGTTCATACAAAGCAAATATTCCGAAGACACATTAGGACTTGTTGAAGAGATTTTCAAGGCAAATTTCGTTGAAAACGAAAACATTGCCGACAATAAGGTCTTGACAAAAATTGCAGTTTCCTGCGGAATTGATGCCGAAGAGGCTGAAAAAATCCTTGAAAACAACTACTATAACATTGAAGTGGAATTGGACAGGGACGAGGCACTCACACATTCAATAACCTCAACTCCATGTTTCATAATCAGTGAAAAAGGCGAAAGGCTAATCATACCTGGTGCATTTTCAGCTGAAGATTTCGAAACAGCACTAAAGGACCTTAATGAAGGAAACCTTGAATCAAAATCATACGGCATGGGCACATTGCAATAGTGATTTGGCCATGTCAAAAACTTAAATATCTTATTTAAGATATTAAGTTTATGATTTTCAATAAAACAAACAATCAATGCATTGATATCAAAATTATCCATGCAGATACTTTTTTTAAGCGATTTAAAGGATTGATGGGAAAGAAAAATATTGATTTTGCCCTATTATTCTCAAACCTCAAAGACTCCAGCATACATACCATGTTCATGATGAGCGAAATTGATGTCTATTTTTTGGATGAAAACAACATCGTTTTTGAAAAAATCAGCCTGAAACCTTGGAAATTCCATAAGCCAAAAAAACAAGCAAAATATATTCTGGAAACAAAAAAAGATAAGTTAAAAATAAAAATAGGAGATTGCTTAGATTTTATCTAAGATCTCTTCTGGGTTTTCAAATATTTTGATATTGTCAATACTTTCAAGCTTGCGAGTATTTTCAATATCGATATCCCTCATATAGATTGTTACGATTTTGCCCTCTGAAATTGCATCGTTTGGACATGAATTTCTGCACAAACCACAACCAATACACTTTGTCAAGTCAATTTCGGAATGTGGAATAATAGCTCCCTGTTCACATACCAATGCCGCAACACAATCATCACAGTTTTCACATTTTGACAATTCTATTTTGGAAGGCAATACTGTATCAATTGGACCCGGATGAATATCAACAGGCACCATATAAACTGGTACAGCCCCTTTTCCTGCTTGTGCCACCGCATTTGTAACAAGAGTATCCGCTATCCCATAGACAATTTTTGAAACCGTATTTGCTGTAGCCGGTGAGACGATCAACAGGTCATATTTTCCTAGAGATAGGCGACCTGTTATTGGATATGAAAATTTTTGGTTGGAATCAGTGGCCAATTCCCTGTACTTTCCTCCAGTTATGCTGACAACACTTTCATAAAGTCCATACATCTTAAGGACTTCTTCCGCTGCCCCAGATAGAAATACAGTGACTTCATGCTCTTTGGCTAATTTAAGAGCAACTTGCACTGATTCACGAAGTAAATGACCAGCTCCAGTAAATGCAAAGGCTATTCTCATATTAATCTATAATTTGTGATATTCGTAAGCGTCTCTGTCAGAGAATGCGTAATCTAAAGTAGTGTATTGGTTCATGAATTCAGCTACTTCATCTGCAATGTCTTCTTTATCAACTGCGACACGTTTGATGAATCCTGCAACTTCTTCCATTTCTTTTTCTTTTAATCCTCTTCTTGTGATTTCCTGAGTACCGATTCTGATACCTGATGGGTTGTCAGAATTGTCACGGTCGTCACCAGGCAAGAGGTTTTTGTTTAGGATTACATTGTTGTCTGCCAATTCTTTTGCAATGTCGGATGCAGATCTGATTGCGCTTAAGTCAACAGCAACTTGATGGGATTGTGTGAATCCTTGTTCTTCACATAAAACGTCAAATCCTAATTCGTACATTGCTTGACCTAATGCTTGTGCGTTTTTAATGGTTTGTTTTGCGTAAGCTTCACCGAATTCTAACATTTCAGCGGTTGCAATACCTAAACCGAGCAAGTGGTGCAAGTGGTGGTTACTTACGACACCTGGGAACACTGCATTGTCAATGAGCTCTTCGTTTTCCTTGTGGGAAAGGATGATTCCTCCTTGTGGGCCAGGGAATGTTTTGTGAGTACTTCCCATCATCACGTCTGCTCCTTCTTTAAGAGGTTGTTGGAATTGTCCTCCAGCAATAAGACCTAATACATGTGCACCATCGTACATGATAGTTGCTCCAACTTCATCAGCTGCTTCACGAGCTTCTTTAATTGGGTGAGGGAATAAGAATAAACTTCCACCGAACAATACTATTTTTGGTTTTTCTTCGAGTATTTTCTTGTTCATTGCATCGATGTCGATGTTCATTATCTCTTTGTTTAATGGGTGGAAAACTGTCTTGAGTCCACGGATACCTGCAGCACTTACGTCTGCGTGGGAAATGTGTCCTCCAGAAGGCACTTCCAATGCCATTACTTTTTCACCAGGTTTTGCAAAACCAAAGAATGCTGCGAGGTTAGCGGTTACACCTGAGACAGGTTGAACGTTAGCATAGTCACAGTCGTAAACTTTGCATGAAAGCTTTTTGGTCATGTCTTCCACTTGGTCAACATATTGGCATCCTTCATAGAATCTCTGGAATGCTTGTCCTTCTGCGTATCTGTGAGCAAAATCGGTTGCTACTGCTTCTGTTACTTCTACACTTGTAACGTTTTCAGAAGCAATCAAGTTGATACTGTTTCTCATATATTGAGTATGTTCTTTTGCAATTTCTTCAAATTTTAAAATTTCGTCATGATAATTAGCCATTTACTACACCTAATATTCATATATATTTATGATTTAATTTTTGTTTATCATTTAATATATAATTTAATATTTTAGGGGAATTTTTAAAATAAAAATAACATAAACCAATAAAAGGAATGCCAATAATAAAAACACTATCCCACTTGTAAATATTGACATTACACCAAATCCATCGACTAAAAATCCTCCAATTGCAATGCCCAATGCAATTCCACCGTTCAATACGCTTAAGAATATGCCGTTTGCAAGTTCAGGGCTTTCCGGCAATACTGATGTTTCAATGTATTGGATGAGATTATATCCCATACCGTCAAGGATTCCGAATATTAGAATTAATATTAAAACTGGAAGTAGATTGTCACTTAAAAGATAGATTCCTAAAAACACTGCCGCACATACAAGCTGGAAAACAATTAATGTGGCCTTGTCTTTTTTATAGATCAGTTTTCCTCCAAGCCATGTTCCGAAAATGGAAACTACACCATAGGCAAAAAGGAATACGCTTAACTTATATGTGTAGACATGACTGACTGTCTGCAGGAAGTACGGCAGGTAATTGTAGACTATGCTTGCACCTATCGGCATCATGATGATTCCAAGAGTTGCCAGTATGAATTCCTTTGATTTAATGCTTGACAAAGGCATTTCATAGCTTTTTGACTTTCCAGGTATTGATGGGAAGAATATTATGATTAAAATCAATGTTATCAGGTTGAATAGGAAAATCCAGCTCATGGCCACCTGATAACCGAAGATTGTTCCGAATCCTGTTGTAATAGGCAATCCCACAATGCTTCCGATTGAAATTCCAAGCAATATCTTGGTAATGTAGTCCTGTTCCTGACCGGCAGGTGCAATCTTTTCACAGAATGTCAATGCGATTGAAATGAATGCAGGATAGAATACTGCTGAGAGAACCCTGAAGAATGTTGCAATGTAGATGCTGTGTGTAAATATTATCAGTATGTTTGAAATTGCAAAAATCCCAAGTATCGTGATGAATGTCTTTTTAATCTCATATTTTGAAAAGAAAATCGGTATGAACAATCCGGTTACGGCAATTGTAAATGTAAATGAGGACACATATAATCCGGAAATAGCAATTGAAGTATTGAAATACTCTGAAATCTGTGATATTATACCAATAATGCTTAATGGAGTGTTGATGCCCATTGTTGATAACATTAAAATATACAGTAACACTTTCGGATTATACTTCATGGTTTTAATTCCTCATTCTATAACAATAGTTATGTAAAAAATAGCATATAAATTTTGAGAAATTAAAATTTTAAAAAAAAGGAGTCTGTAAAATTTTATAGGCTTATTTAATTTTTATGTGATTTTGTGTCCAGTTTTGCATTTGGAAGTCTAAAAATGTTAGAATTCCATTTTTGGTCTTGTATAATTTCTTTATTTTTTCTGGGTTGGTTTGTCTGTAGT
>NZ_JAGAXX010000083.1 GCF_017940815.1 Methanobrevibacter sp. | reverse complement strand
TCAAAAAACAATGCCAAAATCAAGAAAACGAACATTCAAGACCAAACGAGGCGTTTTAAAACGAATCTATCGCAGAGATCTCATTTGGAATGACAATCGCAAAAAGGATTTTGAAAATCAACAAAGTTTTTGAAAGAGTCGCTAATTTTCCATTACCTTTAAATAACTTAATAAATAGATATACTAATCGTATCTATTTGTGATATTAAAAAATTATATTTTATATAATTTGGATTTCTGCTGTGTGTAGACTTGATGCGTTACAATACAGTTTTGATCTCTACTTTTTCGTAATATAAATGGAGTTTAGATAAATTCATGGATAGGTTTACAATGATTTATTAATTTACGGTGAAAAGATGAAAATACCAAAAGAAAAAAGAACATACTGTCCACACTGTAAAAGACATACAGTACATGAAGTTCACACTGCTAAAAGAAGAAAAGCTAGTGAATTAACATGGGGACAAAGACAATTCAGACGTGTAACTGCTGGTTACAGAGGTTACCCAAGGCCTTTACCTGCTGGAAATAAACCTGTTAAAAAATTAGACTTAAGACTTAAATGTAAAGAATGTGGTAAATCTCACATCAAACAATCTTTCAGAACAGGAAAACCTGAATTTGTAGCTAAATAAGGTGATTAACATGGTTAGTAAAGGTAGAGGAAACTTTTTAAAAGTTAAATGTTTAGATTGTGATAATGAACAAGTAATTTTTGATCGTGCTGCATCCGATGTAAAATGTATCATTTGTGGTAAAACACTCGTTAAATCTCGTGGTGCTAAAGCTAAAATTACTGCACACATCGAAAAAGTTTTAAACTAAATTTTTAGTTTTTAACTTATTTTTTACTATTTTTTATAATTTTTTTTATTAATGTTGGTGAGAATATGGTAAGAAAAAGTCAAGAATGGCCTGATGAAGGAGAACTTATTGTCGGTACTGTTTACAAAGTTCTTAATTATGGGGCTTTTGCTAAATTAGAAGAATATCAGGGCAAAGAAGCTTTTATTCATATTTCTGAGGTATCTTCTGGTTGGGTTAAAAATATCAGAGATCATGTAAGAGAAAACCAAAAAATCGTTTGTCGTGTTCTCAGAGTAAACCCTAAAAAAGGGCATGTTGATGCTTCCTTGAAAAGAATTCGTGAAGACCAAAGAACTAAAAAAATCCAACATTGGAAAATTGAACAAAAAGCTGAAAAATTCTTAGAATTGTCTGCTAAATCCTTAGATAAAAGTTTAGATGAAGCTTATGATGAAGTAGGTTATGAGCTTATGGACATCTTTGGTGATGTTTATGGTGCTTTTGAAACCGCTGCTGATGAAGGTGCTGAATCTTTAACTGAAGAAGGTATACCTCAAGATTGGGCTGATGCTATTACAGAGGTAGCTAAAAAGAATATTACTCCTCCGGAAGTTCATATTAGTGGTTATGTAGATATAGAAACATTCGTGCCTGATGGTGTGGACGTTATTATTGCTGCATTAAAAGCTGCTGAAGATAATGAAGGTGAGGAAGAGGAAATCAAAGTTCAATGTGTTGGTGCACCAAGATACAGAATCACTGTCAAATCCACTGATTATATTTTAGCAGAAAAATCTCTTAAAGCCGCAGCTGAAAGATGTATTGAAGTTGTTGAAGAATCTGGTGGTAATGGTTCATTTTTAAGAGAGTTAGATAATTAGATTCTTATGAATATGAAAATGAATAAATGTCCTGAATGTGGGATATATACTTTAAAAGATGCTTGCCCTAAATGTGGTGGGCAACTTAAAGTAATTTATCCTCCTAAATTTTCTATTGAGGATAAATACGGTAAATATAGACGTATATTAAAAAAAGAATCAATGAATAAGGAGTAATGCGAATGAAAACTACTGAAATTACTGTTTTAGAAGAAGTTGAATTGAATAATCCTATTTTCATAGAAGCATTGCCTGGTCTTGGACATGTTGGTAAATTGGCTGCTGATCATATGATTGATGAGTTAGGGGCTACAAAATTTGCTGAAGTTTATTCTCCAACCTTCCCTCCTCAAGTTCTTGTAAAAGACGAGGGGATCATTGAAAACATGTTCAATGAGTTATACTACTTAAAGGATGTAGGTGAAGATAACTTAGATTTAATCATTCTTGTAGGAAACACTCAATCATTGTCTCCGGAAGGTCAATATTTGACCTGTAAGGAAATTCTAGATTTTGTTACTCAATTTGATATCGATAGAATTTTCACATTAGGCGGTATGGTTACTTCACCACAGCCTGTTGAAAATCCTAAAGTTTTCGGAGCAGCTACCTGTGAAGAATATGTTGAGTTATTGAAAGAGGCAGATATTGAAATCAGGGCCAATGATGGAGGAATTGTCGGAGCTTCCGGACTATTTTTAGGTTTAGGAGTTCGTCAAGGAATTCAAGGTTCATGTCTTATGGGTGAAACTCCAGGTTATTTCATTGATGCAGAATCTGCTGAAGCTATCTTGGAAAAATTAGCGCTTTTACTCAATTTTGAAATCAATACTGATAAATTAGAAGAAAGGGCTGAAGAAACCAGACAAATGATTGCTAAGGCTCAACAAATGGAACAGGATATGATTAATAAGGCTAATGCTGGAAATGCTGATGATTTAAGGTATATTGGATAATCCAATATATTATTTTTTTTACTTTTTTTATGAATGTTATAGTTATACCCGACGCTTCTATGATTGTCATTCCATTGATTGAAAAGAATGGCCACACTTATTTATCTCCCACTGATTTTTCCCGTTATGATAATATGGATATTTGCGAAGGGAATTTGCAATTTGATAATTTAATCTCCAGATATTCCTCAAGTGAACTGCCGTCAGGTGTCAAATCAAGATTATATCTATTTTCTAAAATTATTGACAAGGCAGATGCCGCCATAATTTTGGGCAAACGCCCTAAGGAATATGAAAGGATGTATGATACATTAAACAACTTGATTTTGTTCGGTGGAAATGCTTGCAACAACGCACACGCCCTAATGATTAAGATTGTTGAGGATTTGAATATTCCAACATTGAAGTTGCCTTTTCCAACAAATCAGAAAGAGTTAATTGACCTAATCAATAACACCAATTATTTCCTAAAATCTCTCAAATCAAGCAATGATGACATAAGTGTGGATTTGTATCCAAAAAAAGAGAAATATCCTATTTCTGATGTTAAGGAAATTTTGGATAAGTTAATATAATTTTTATTACTAACTATTAACCATGTTAGTAAATGCTGATTTTCACATTCACAGTTGCTTTTCAATGGCCTCCTCAAAGGACATGCTGATTAAGAACATGGCTCCGAAATCCAAATTGAAGGGATTGGGGCTTTTGGGAACAGGTGATGCATTTCATCCTGGATGGTTGGATATTATTGAGGAAACTACAACCTATTCCGGTGATGGAATTTATACTTATGATGATATGGACTTCGTGTTGACAACTGAAGTTGAAGGAAAAAACAGGATTCACCATGTAATTATCATTCCGGACATTGATATTGCTAGGGAATTATCAGCCAAATTGCCATCCCGAAACAAGACGGCTGACGGCAGGCCTAAAACTCATTACGGTGGAGTTGAACTTTTGGAGTTGGTTAGAGATTACGACTGTCTAATCGGACCTGCCCATGCATTCACTCCCTGGACTGGAATGTATAAGTCTTTTGATAGCATTTATGATTGCTATGAGAAGAAACCTGATTTTGTGGAATTGGGATTATCAGCGGATACATATATGGCTGATACAATTTCCGAACTTAAGGATTTTCCATTTCTTTCTAATTCTGATGCACATTCCCCTTGGCCTCACAGGTTGGGTCGTGAGTTTAATCAAATTGAGCTTGATGATATGTCCTACTCTTCAATAAAAAAGGCAATAAAACATAAGGATGTTAAAGCAAATTATGGTCTTGTTCCAAACTTGGGCAAGTACCACATGACTGCATGCACCAAATGCTATAAGTTGGTGGATCCGGCAGTTGCAAAGCAGAACAACATGAATTGCAGCTGTGGTGGAAAAATCAAAAAGGGTGTTGACTTCAGGATATCTGAAATTGCGGATTTAAAAGAACCTGTTCATCCTAGTTTCAGGCCTAAATATGTTCATCTGATGCCCTTGGCGGAAATAATCTCATCTGTCTATGGTAAAGGAGTCACAACTAAGACTGTTCAGGGTTTATGGCAGAAGTTGATTGATAGTTTCAAAACAGAAATTGATGTATTGATTAACGTTGATTTGTCAGATATCAAAAAAATCGATTCAAGTATTGCTTTGGCCGTGGAATCATTCAGAAACCGTTCAGTTGAAATTATTCCTGGCGGTGGCGGCAAGTATGGCGAAATAATATTTGAAAAAGAAGAAAAGAAAGATAATGTTGTTACTTTGGATAATTTTTAAGCGGACTTGGAGGGATTTGAACCCTCGATCTTAAGATTAGGAGTCTTACGCCCTTCCAGACTAGGCTACAAGCCCACAAATATAAGGTTGTTACTTTTTGAAAATATTTTAAAAAAAGAATCAGTAAGAGCGGACCCGCCGGGATTTGAACCCGGGGTCTTCGGATTAGAAGTCCGACGCCCTATCCAGCTAGGCTACGGGCCCTCACATACAACAATAATTATTTTGTTTTTTGTATTATATATAGTTATCTATTCTATTAAAAAAATAAAAAAGGATTAAAAATAATCCTTATGCTCTTTCAGTCATTCCAGTTGCATCATTAACTGCAATACCGTCTACAGCATTACCGTCAGCATCATAAACTGTGAAATACCAGTATCCGCCAGAGTAATATCCTCCGCCCGCATAACAACCGTCTTCTGCTATTGCATCATTTGCGATACTTTGTGCAGATGAGTATGATAATTTGGTTGAACTTGAGCTGCTTGAACCAGAACTTGAACTTCCACTGGAACTAGACCCTGAACTGCTTGAACCTGAGCTTGAACTTCCACTTGAACTTCCACTGGAACTGGAGCCTGAACTGGAGGATCCTGAACTTCCAGTACTTGCGCTACTTCCTGAAGTTGTTGCTACAGATGCACTAGATCCGTTTCCAAGAGTGGTGTTGTTTCCAAGTCCATTGCCAGTATTGTCATTTGAACCCATACTGGATAAATCAGAGAATATTGGACTGTCACTGTTGGTTATACCATATGCTGCAACAGCGGCTGCAATACATAATACTATAATTATTGAAATAATTACATTTGCTTTATCCAATTTTATACCTCCTGAAATTATATATTAAATATAATAATATAATTAAGATTTTCATATGTTATATATATTTCTATTTAGCACTTTTGGGTATCACTTATTAATAATAATAAATATATACATATAATGTTAGTTTCTAATTTCTTAATTTGAGGTGACATATTTGAAAGATAGAGTAGTTATATCTCCTACAACTCGTCAAGAAGGCCATGCCGAACTCGTCATGGAAGTTGATGATGAAGGGATAGTTACAAAAGGTATGTATTTTAGTATTACTCCTGTAAGGGGTTTAGAAAAGATGGTTCTTAGCAAAGCACCTGAAACAGCTCCAGTTTTATGTCAAAGAATCTGTGGAGTATGTCCAATTCCACATACTTTAGCATCTGCTGAAGCTATCGATCAGGCATTAGGAATTGAAATTCCTAAAGCAGCTAGATTGTTAAGAGAAGCTACCTTAGCAGCACACAACATTAACAGTGCAGCTATTCACCACTTCTTAGTAGCACCTGACTTCGTCCCAGACGAATTATTTGCAGCTGCTGTTGACAGTGTTAGTGAAGTAAGAAAAAATGTACAATATGTTGTTGACATGATTGCTGGTGAAGGTATTCACCCATCTGATGTAAGAGTTGGAGGAATGGCAAGAAACATTACTCCATTTGCAAAAGAAAGATTAATAGAAAGAATGACTGCACTTAAACCTAAACTTGAAGCACACATTGAATTAATCAAAAACTGTGTTGCTGAAAGCGCTGAAAAAATGGGTATGCCAGAAGACTTAGGTGTAGTTAACCAACCATTACTCGCTGTACACCCAACTTACGGTGTAAACGAGTTTGACATGGATGCATTTTCCGAAGTTTTACCTGAAGCATGGTATGATGACCCTGAAGTAGGTAAAAGAGGATGTTCCGTTATTCCATTAATCAATGGTACTAACGTTGAAACCGGTCCTAGAGCAAGAATGGAAAAATTCCAAGGATTCAAAGGTAAAGGTGTCATTGCTCAACACGTAGCTCGTGCTGACGAAATGATGAAAAACTACGAAGCATGTATGGAAGCATTAGACGCAATTGATCCTGCAGCATCTGCAAGAGCAGACTATGATCCTAGAGGTACTGGTGAACTCGGATTCGGTATTATCGAAGGTCCTAGAGGAACCAACGCTCACATGGCAAAAGTTGAAGATGGAAAAACCAAATTCTACTCTGCAATTGTGCCAACCACTTGGAACATTCCAACAATGGGTCCTGCTACAGAAGGATTCCATCATGAATTTGGTCCACACGTTATCAGAGCATACGACCCATGTTTATCCTGTGCTACTCACGTGATGGTTGTGGATGATGAAGACAAATCCATTCTCAAAAACGAAATGGTGAGAATCTAAGTTGGAGGAAAAATAAATGCCTTATGATTCGGAGATTATCGTTATAGGATGCGGAAATATATTATTTAAAGATGATGGATTCGGTCCAATTCTTATTAATATTCTACAAAAATACGCTAATGACAAAAACGATTATTACGATCCAGCAGTTACTGCATACGTAGAAGATGAATTTGATAAAGATATATTGAACCAGATTAAAGAGAAATTTGAAGGCATCGAATTGCCTGAAAGTATTCAATTTATAGATGGTGGAACCGCAGCTCCTGTTAATTTCTTCCCACTCTATGAGAATTACGACTGGAAAAAATTAATAGTTATTGATGTAGTTGAGTTTGATGCAGAACCTGGAACTGTTGACGTATTCGATCCGAATATAATGAAAATAGGAAAATACGACAACCCTCACGGAATGACAGTGGAAGAACCACTTCAAAAGATTTCTGAAAACTGTGAGGTTGTTGTAGTGGGCTGTAAACCGGCTGAAATTCCAACTCCGGATATTGATATGGGATTAACAGATCCCGTCACAGAGGCAATTCCTAAAGCTATTGATCTTATTTTAAATGAAATCGGGGTAAAATAATGTTTGATAAATTGAAAAAAGCTTTTGGCGGTTCTAAAGAAGAAGTCGCACCAAAAGTAGAAGAAAAAGTTGAAGCTGCTCCTGTAGAAACACCGGTTGAAACTGCACCTGCAGAAGAACCAAAAGCTGCTTCAGCAAAACCACGTATCGGTTACATACACTTAAGTGGTTGTACTGGAGATGCAATGTCTTTAACTGAAAACTATGACATTTTATCCACAGTTTTAACTGATATGGTTGATATTGTATACGGACAAACTTTAGTTGATAAATGGATTCACGGAACTTACGCTGAAGAAATGCCTGAAATGGACTTATGTTTAATTGAAGGATCAGTTTGTTTACAAGATGAACACAGTTTACACGAAATCCAAGAAGCAAGGAAAAAATCTGGATTAATTTGTGCATTCGGTTCCTGTGCTATGACCGGTTGTTTCACAACCTTCGCACGTGGAGGCCAACAAGCACAACCTAAACACGAATCCTTTGTACCAGTCAGCTCCTTAGTAAAAGTTGACTTAGCACTTCCAGGTTGTCCTGTAGCTCCTGAAATGATTGCAAAAACAGTTGTAGCATTATGTAACGGAGACATGGAATACTTACAACCTGCAATCGACAAAGCTGCTTGCAGTACTGGTTGTGGCTGTGACGTATTAACTAACGTCATCCGTAACGGATTATGTAGTGGATGTGGAACTTGTGCTCTAGCTTGTCCTACAAGAGCTATGGGCTTTACTGAAGGTAGACCTAGCTGTGACAGAGACAGATGTATTAAATGTGGATCTTGCTACGCAATGTGTCCAAGAGCATGGTTACCAATTAAAAGAATTAAAGAGGAAACTGGATTATAGGAGGAATGAATATGGTATTAGGTACTTACAAAGAAGCAATTTCTGCTAGATCTACTGATAGCAAAATTTTAGATGTATCCCAAGATGGAGGAATCGTATCTGCATTACTATGTTACGCACTCGATGAAGGAATCCTCGAAGGTGCTGTAGTTGCTGGAACTCCTGATGACGATTGGAGACCAATCCCTACTGTAGTAACCTCATCCGATGAAGTTATTGCAGCAGCAGGAACCAAATACTCAATGTCTCCTACCTTATCCGCTTTAAAAGAAGCAACCCGTCAATACGGACTTGAAAAAGTTGGTGTAGTAGCAACTCCATGTCAAGTACAAGGTTTAAGAAAAGCTAAAGCTTACCCAATGACTAGATTCGTTGCTGATAAAGTAAAATTAATCATTGGTATCTACTGTATGGAAAACTTCCCTATGGCTTCTCTTGACACCTTCGCTACCGCTAAATTAGGATTTGACAGTTTAACTGATGCTACCAAAATGGACATCGGTAAAGGTAAATTCTGGTTAACCAAAGACGGTGAAGACAACGGTTTAGCTATTAAAGAAACTCACGGATACGAACAAGCAGGATGTAACATCTGTATGGATTACGTTGCTGAATGGGCTGACGTATCTACCGGTTCTGTAGGATCTCCTGATGGATGGTCCACTGTTTTAACAAGAACCGATGACGGTGATTCCATCTTTAAAGCTGCTGTTGATGCTGGTTTAATCGAAACCAAACCAATGGATGAAGTAAAACCTGGTCTCGGCTTACTTGAAAAATTAGCTAAAGGTAAAAAGGACAAAAACGGAAAAGAACGTGAAAACAGAGCTAAATTAGGATTACCACTTCCTGTGGAATACTAATTCTCTTTTTTCTTTTTTATTTTTTTTTCTTCTATTTTTTTTAAAATTAACTTCATATTCTTTAATATTAACTTTAAATATTATATCAAATATATTATACATGGGAGGTTGAATATGAATGTCAATAAATTACTTATTTTCATGATAGCGTTAGCGTTCTTAGTATCTGTAAACTTTGCATTTGCAGTAGATGAAAATGTGACTGATATCGCTATGGATTCTATTGATGAGGATGTTGATGTGTCATTGCAAGAAGCAGAATCTTCAGATGTTTTAGAAAGTGCTGATGGTTCAGACGAGGTACTTTCACAGGAAGTTGATGTTTCCAATTCTCAGACTGTTTCTCCAGGTAAGGTGAGCAACAGATATATGGATGGTGTAATTTATGAAGCAACTTTTTATGAATCAGATGGAGTTCCCCTAAGAAATGCAATCGTTTTTTGCGGTGTAAATTCAGTTTCTTATGGAATAAATGCCACAACCGATTCCAATGGTGTTGCTAAATTTGCATTGTCACTTACCAATGGAAATTATAAGCTTTATTTGATAAATTCAGTAACTGGAGATGTGGCTTCAGATGATTTGAAGGTTTTTGATGTATTAACTGGTGGAAAAAATCTTAAAGAATATTTCAATAGCGGTAAATATTATACTGTTCGTGCATTTGACAATAATGGAAACCCTGTAACTGCAGGTAAAACTGTTACTTTTATGGTGGCATACAATAAGGTTAACAGTAAAACCTATAAGATTTCAACAGTAACTAAAAAATATGCTGTAAAAACTGATAAAAATGGTTTTGCAAAATTGAAAGTTAATTTTCAACCGGGAACATATGCTGTTGTAGCTAAATATGGCGATTATGGTGCAATTAATACAATAACTGTTAAGCCGACATTAATTCATTTAACTAAAGTTCATTCTATCGGCAAAAAAACTTTTAAATTTAAGATTAAATTGCTTAATAATAAAGGTAAGGTGCTAAAAAATAAAAAAATCACAGTTAAATTCAATAAAAAAACTTACAAGGTTAAAACAAATAAAAAAGGAATAGCATTGTTCAAAATCAAAGCACCTAAAAAAACAGGATACTTTAAACTTGTATCAAAATACAAAAATGCTAAAACTACAACTTTATTACAACAATATAGAGTTTATTGAAGAGATTAAATCTCTTCTAATATTTTTTTTTTTAAATAGTTGTAACAGTACAACCTTCTTTTTCAACAATAACAGTATGTTCCTTTTGGCTTACAAAGCAATCCTTTTTCTCACGTAATGGAGCATATGGATAGATTGCCATTGCATCTGCCAATTGCTTAAGTGCAATGTTTCCTTTTCTCTCACCGAACTCATTGGTGATCCATCTTCCTGAAAATGGGACATATGCATGGTTGTGTTGAATGTATTTTAAGACTTTCTGGGTTGTTCTCATTCTGAATGGTTTGTTTGCAATATATGAGTAAATGTAATGGCCTGGAGCGTCATTGACGATACCTTCTCCATTTGTTGCAAAAGGTTCTATTGCAATTGCCTGACCTTCATCCAAAACAAATCCGTCATGGTTGTTGTAGTTAGGTATGGAAATACCTGCATGCAAGTTGTTTTGCTCAAGACTGTGTCCTGTCAAGTTGAATATTGGATTTAGATTATATTCTGAAATTGCCTCGTGAACTGCAGCCCCTATTTTTGATACTTCCACTCCTGCCCTGACTGTAGCTATTGCTGCTTCAAGTCCTGCTGCGGATGCTTCCACTATTTCCTCATGCAAGTTTATCTCGTCCTGTGTGTAGTTTTCGCTGATGTTTCCGTCTGCGATGACTGTCACTGCGGTGTCTGCAATGTATCCATCAATCATGGCACCTAAATCAAGTTTTACCATGTCTCCGGCATGAATCACTGTTTCATCACCTGCAGGGGAGGTGTAATGTGCAGCAACCTCATTTAATGATACATTACATGGAAACGCAATATCTGCACCTGCTTTTAATATCTCGCTTTCCACATATTCGACAAGATCAATAACTAAAGTTCCATCTTTAATCATTTTTGAAGCTTCGCCACGAATTTTAGAAGCAAGTTTTCCAGATTTAATATAAGATTCTATCATAAATTTTTACCTTCTATTTTAATAATTAAATATTTAATTGATAAACTTTATATAATATTTTATATTAGATTTATTAATATATTACTTGGAGGTTTTAAAAAAATGGATATTCCTACAATACCTGACCAAATGTTTCTGTTAATTATTTTGGTTATTGTTGCTATTGTACTCATTATTATTGTTGCACAATGGAGAAGCATTGCTAAATCCAAAAATGAGATTAAATTACTTGAAAAAGAAATTGAACTCAAAAAAATGTCCATGGTGGAAAAAGATATTGAATCCAAAAGATTAATGGACAATCCTATTCCATTACCAAAAGAGCAACAAGACAGTCTTTCAGCTATTAGACAATCCACAACTGAAGCTAGAAGCCGTGTTGGATATCTTCATTCTGAAATTAATGAAAGATTGGCCAGATTGGAAGCTGAAACAGAGCAAAAAAAATTAGAAAAAATGCTTAAAGAAATTGAAAGAAAAGAAGCTAAACTTCAAAAAATGAATAAATAGGTGGAAAAATGGATGCTACAGAATCAATAGCAGTAATAATTTTAATTGTCGCTATTGTTGTTTTAGTTTACTATTATTTATTGAATAGTCCAGGTTCTTTGGATAAGTTACGTAGCTTTGTTCCAACAACTGCTGATGCACATATGGATGAAGTTTTAGGTGGCAAACCTG
Source organism: Methanobrevibacter sp. (assembly GCF_017940815.1). GTDB lineage: Archaea > Methanobacteriota > Methanobacteria > Methanobacteriales > Methanobacteriaceae > Methanocatella. The sequence continues at coordinate 2,517 of NZ_JAGAXX010000083.1, read as the reverse complement.
CTGATTTAACAACAACTGAAAAACCTAAAAAAGATTCAGAATCTGTAACTAAAAGAATAAAAGTTAAATTAAGTGACATTGACATGGCAGGAATTAATACTGATGCATTTTCTAGCAAAATTGATGCATTCCTTGATGCTAAAAGTGATGAATTAATTAAGGACTGGTCATTGGCTACTACTAGTGATTTAGAAGATCTTCAATCTAAATTCTCCGAAACAACTGCTAATGTTGATTCATTAGAGAAAGATTATCTCGAATTTAAAAAATCTTCTAAAGAGTTCCAAGAAGTAACTCAAGAAAAATTAAATGACTTGGATAAAAGGATTGAATCATTAGAAAATAAATAATTTTATTTTCTTTGATTTTCCCATTTTTATAGAAAACTTTATATACTATCTTTGTCATAATTAGTATTAGTTATTACTACTGTTTTTCGTATAGCAGGGTGGGGTAGTCTGGTGAACCCGCGGGGCTCATAACCCCGAGATCCCTAGTTCAAATCTAGGCCCTGCTACATTTTACTTAATTTAATTATTTTTCATGGCAAGTTAAAGATAGCTGCTGGTTTTTTTAAACTAAGGAAACTCCGCACATCAATACAATAACTATGGCGTTGAAAGACGTATGCTGAGAAGCATGACCCTGGAGCAGAAACGACACGGCTTTTAATGGTAGACGATGATACTTGATTGAGGACATTAAAAGAAGCGGTGAAACGGCCATTCCATAGGATGCAAGAACAAAAATGCCGATAATCGATTGTGTAGGCAAGGTAGTTCGCTAAGATGAATGCTATTAAACAGAATGTGGGTTACTCTTAACAGGCCATGAATATTAATTAATTTACTTTTTTTAAGATAATCGAAAGAATTAGTCTTGTTAAAACAGTTATCATCAATATTATGCACAGGTATTCAAGGATATTGATGAAAACATTTCCTGTTGCTAAGCTAAATCCTAAATTTCCAGTCAAATGATTGTAAAAGTCAACTTGGATAAAGGAATATGCTCCAAGAATTATTATTGCAAGTTCAATCAAATGCATTGTCTTGTTGCCTATCTTTTTAAACATTTTATCCAAGTTGAATCCCAGGTGTATTCCTAGGAGTATCAAAGTAATATATGCTAAAATCTTGTGATATGAAATGATGGTCAAATTTTCGATATTTAGGAATGGCAATATGTAATGACTTGACAATATGCCAAAAAGACATGTTAGGCCAAATGAGATAAAAAAGACTATATTGACTATCAGAAGTGCCTTTCGCCTTGAGTTATACTTTCCATTATTGATGCTTTTCAGATAATTCTTGTTTAAAATGAGATGTATGACTACAAGAATGATTAATGCGATTCCAATTATCTCGTGGATTTCGCTTGGTAAATATGTTTTGGAATATTCTATCAGCATTAAAATGAGCAATAGAATATCCACAATCATTTTTTTCATTTAATAACCTAAACCTTTAAGCCAATCAATGGTTTGCTGTTTTCCATCATCGCTTCTTGCGACTTTGCCTTCCAGTGCAAGGCCTTTTGTGTTAACATCAGCATTAGGAAGCTTTTCCTGTATGGTTTGATATGTTCCGGAGTCGCCTGATCCTTCATGTGTGTTGAATGGAATGATCTTTTTGCCGTTGAAGTCATATTCTTCCATGAATGTGTACATGATCATTGGAAGGTCTCCCCACCATATGGGATAACCTACAAATACTGTATCGTAGCTATCAAAATTATCGATTTTTCCGGTAATCTTTGGTCTTGCGTTGTCGTCTTTTTCTTTTTGTGCAAGTTCAGTGCATTTATCATAATTGTCAGGGTACTTATCTATAGGAACTATCTCAAATGAGTCAGCTTTCAAGTATTCCTTGATGTATGATGCAACCATTGCTGTGTTTCCAACCTCGACATTGCCCACATTGTAATTTTCGCCTGTTCTTGAAAAATACACGACCAATGTCTTGCTGTCTGTATTATTTTTGTTTAAAATGTCGTTTGCAGCGGTTTCAGCATCGCTAAGAGCTGTCACCTCACTGATTCCAATTCCCAATACGATTAGTATTATTGTGAAAATGAGGATTTTTCGTTTTATGTTTAATATGTTGATGCTTGCAACATTTATATGTTGGTATTTAGTCAGTGTTGACTAACTGGGTTGTTTAAATATTATAGTGTAAAAATATTAATTTAACTAATTTGAGTAAGATTTTCATGACAAAAGATTTATCATTATAATGCAAGAATACCATGACCTCTTTAGGTCGTGGATGAATTGCGCTGTTGTGTGTACTATCTTTTTTTAATAACTTTTATTTTTATTTATTTTGTGTTTTTTTGGATGTTATTTTTTTTTTACATGATTTTTTTTCAGTATACATTTTTTTTCATGTTGATTATAATATTGTTTTGGGTGTGAAAAATTGTTCTGAGTACGTTATTTGATTACTTTCCAAATGCTCTTGCTCTTTTTTTATATATAACTAATTTACAAAGGATATGTTGTGCAATATTAAT
>NZ_JAGAXX010000082.1 GCF_017940815.1 Methanobrevibacter sp. | reverse complement strand
AGAGCAAGAGCATTTGGAAAGTAATCAAATAACGTACTCAAAACAATTTTTCACACCCAAAACAATATTACAATCAACATAAAAAAAATGTATACTGAAAAAAATCATGTAAAAAAAAAATAACATCCAAAAAAACACAAAATAAATAAAAATAAAAGTTATTAAAAAAAGATAGTACACAAAACAGTGCAATTCATCCCCGACCTAAAGAGGTCATGGTATTCTTGCATTATAAAGATAAATCGGTTATTCAGGAGTATCCTGTTCCGGATACATAACATTAACTTTAGTGATATTTGAAGAACTATCAGTTAAGTTTATGAATGTAAATAATATGTATAAAAATTAAAAGAAATATACTATAAATTTTAAATTTTCTATTGTATACTAAATTCAAGTGAATCGTTTTCATCTGCGGCATCCTTGAAGGTTTCAAGGATATCGTCATCGACATCATCGGAATTCACCAGAATTATTTCACATTCAATCTCACATAGGCAGTCATACAATGCATCCAAATTTTTACCATAATAATCCGGAAAATTCAGTGCTTCCATAAGATAGTCATGGCCGTTTTCCTTTATCAACTTTCCATCCAATTGCATGCTATACCTCTTTAAATGTGCTGTAATGATCAGATGTATAGTAGACTGAATAATCCCCAGTATTATAAACTATCCTTTCAGCTCCACGGCTGGTTCCGTTTGCATTGATATCGCATTCAATGTATTTGGAACTGCTATCCGGCAAGACATGTTGCCTATTTGTAAATGTGTCTCCACCGATGCTTTTTCCAGGAGCATATTTCTTAAGTGGGCCTCCATGCCAGCCTAGGCTCTGTGCCTCTTTTTTGGTTATGTAGTTACTTGGAAGTTTGTGAAACTCCTTGATATAGGCTGCAACTTCATCAACTGTGCAGTACTCTCCATCTTCCACCACATTAACATTGCTGTCATGGCCTCCTAAACCCAAAAAGTCCAGAAATCCTGCACTCACTGCAGAAATGCTAAAAAGAGCAATGACTAATGCAATGACAAAAACATATTTCTTGTTCATTTAATCAACTCTATATATTCTTTAATAGCTTCTTTGTAGCTTCTTAACGGTACAAATCCATTTTCTGCCCAATTCCTATTTTCCAGAACGGAATAATGAGGTCTTGGCGCAGGCCTTGCAAACTCTTTTGCAGTGACGGGAACGACATTGACATTGACATCCGCAACCTCAAAGATATATCTCGCAAATTCACACCAGGAACAGCTTCCGGAATTGGTTAAATGGTAAATGCCATAAGCTTCACTTTCAATTAGCTGGCCAATGCCGTAAGCCAAATCACGAGTGTATGTGGGTGTGCCCACCTCATCATAAACAACGGTGATTTCGGAGTGGTTTTTGGCCAATTCAAGCATTGTTTTTGGAAAATTCCGGCCATTAACACCATACAACCATGCGGTCCTTACGATATAATACTCATCAAGGATTTCCTGAATGTATTCCTCTCCTTTAAGCTTGCTTTTGCCGTAAACGCTGATCGGACCTATATCATCATCCTCAATCCACGGCCTGTCATTTTCACCGTTGAAGATATAATCGGTACTGATATGAACCAATGGACAATTAACTTCCTTACAGGCCATGGCCAAGTTTTTAACGCCCTCTCCATTTACGGAATATGCCAATTCAGGATTGCTTTCGCACCCGTCAACATCTGTATATGCCGCCGAATTGATTACAATGTCTGGATGAGCGTCAACAATAAACTCGATGACCCCATTTTTATCTGTTATATCAAGTGTCTTGGAAGTAGTTAGGACCAGTTCGTGCTTATTTTTTAAAACATCAATCAAATCATGGCCCAACATTCCATTAGAACCGGTAATTAAAATCTTCATGACAATCACTTAAAAACTTTAATATTAGTTAAAATATATATTATACTTAATTATATAAAAAGAGGGGAGATGCTAATTATGAAAATATGTATTATGGGCCAAGGATATATCGGACTTCCAACAGCAGCATTGTTTACAAGAAACCACTGTGAAGTAGTTGGAGTGGATATAAACGAAAAGATTGTAGAAAATTTAAATAAAGGAATCATCCATATTGAAGAACCTGGAATAAGCGACATCATCAAGAATGCAGTAAATAATAAAGTCTACAAAGCGTCCTTAACTCCCGAAAAAGCAGATGCATTCATAATTACAGTGCCGACCCCATACATTGTTGAGAACTACAGCTGCGATTTGAGCTATGTCATAACTGCATGCGAAACAATAATACCTTTCCTTGAAAAAGGAAACACCGTCATTATTGAATCAACAATAGCTCCAATGTCAACTGATGAAACCATCAAGCCTATATTTGAAAAGGCAGGATTTACCATTGGTGAAGATTTGTATCTTGCCCACTGCCCTGAAAGAGTCCTTCCAGGAAAAATCATAGAGGAACTAATCCACAATGACCGTATCATAGGCGGCGTGACAGAGGAATGTGCAGTGAAAGCAAGCGAAGTGTATGGGCAATTTGTTGAAGGCGATTTGATGCTTACAGAAGCTAAAACCGCTGAACTGTCCAAATGTATGGAAAATACATTCAGGGACGTCAACATTGCACTTGCCAATGAACTTGCAAAAATATGTGCTGAAATTGGTGTAAATGCACTTGACGTTATTGAAATGGCAAACAAGCATCCAAGAGTCAACTTGCACTCACCTGGCCCAGGTGTAGGAGGACACTGCCTTGCAATCGACCCTTACTTCATTTATGCAAAAGCACCTGAAACCGCTAAAATCATTAAGCTTGCACGTGATACAAACAACTCAATGCCTGATTTTGTATGTGAAAATGTCAAAAAAATCATTAAAGAAGGTAAAATTGCAGTATTCGGAGTATCATATAAGGGAAATACCGGAGACGACAGGGAAAGCCCGGCATATGAAATCATAGCGAAATTAAGTGCAAATTATGAGATTGCAATTCATGACCCTCACATTGAAAATCCTAATTTTGTCAGTTTCAATGAAGCTGTCGAAAATGCCAACTTGATTTTGGTATTGTGCGACCATGATGAGTTTAAAGAATTAGATTATGATTTCATCGCTAAAAACATGAAAAAAGCGGTGATATTTGACACTAAAAATATAATAAAAGAAGTTCCAGAGGAAATTAAATTAATTAATTACGGGAACTTATACAAATTGAATTAAAAACTAATTGATTGGTCTGGTTGTATTTGATGGCCGTTCCATGCTTTTAGACTACTCCAATCTTCAGACGGATCTTTCCAAAACGGATCTTCTGAAGAAAGACCTAACGCTAAAAATACTGCGCAACATGAATAATTACTGCCAGTATTTTCTTCTTTTTCACAAATATCAATTTGTGAACCATTCAATCCACATAATAACCATCCATCGCTACTGAAGTTTTGATTGCCTGTGAATTGTCTTTGAATAACTTTTGTAAGAGCGCTTCTAACTTGTGCCGGAGCAATATTTCTCGGCAATATCTTAAGCAAAGCCGCTTGTGAAAGTAATTGGAAAACGCCGAAACGGGCGGATAAAAATTTGCCAACTAAAGGATAGGTTCCTTCAGGAGAAATCATCCTTTCAAGCTGTGAGGACAGTCTGGAGGATCTCATCAATTGCACATCTAAAAATTCCCCTTCCTGAAGGCCATATTTTCTCATTACCTCCAAAATATCATTTAACATTGGATGTATAATTAAACTATTCTTATAGCCTGCATCAAAGTCCTCTCCATCTGAATAAATCGCATCGCCAGCATAGAATTCATCTCTAAACTTGGAGATTGCATAGGTTAGTCTTTCCTTATCACATTCACCAGTGAATTCGAGCAATGCCGCCTCAATCATTGAAGTGTAGAGTAACCAATGGTTCTCATATGGTGCAATAATTCTTGTATTTTTAAGTTCACGAATGATTCTGGCCTGAACATCCATCGGCAAGTTAAGCCAAATTTGTTTTTTAGCTCTGAGCAATCCTTGAGCAAATAAAGCAACATCAACTAAAGATTGTTTAGGTTCCACAAAAAGAATATAATCGTTATTGTTTGAATTAACCGCATTGGAAATAGCCTTTAATGTTAATTTAATATACTTTTCACGCACTTTTCCTTCATCAGAAGTTTCTACACCTAACTCTAACCAAGGAGCTATTCCATTGAAAACACGAGCAAAAGCTGCAAGATAAACGAATTTCTGTCCTTCACCAGTTTTTGATTCGAAAGGCATGTTTTTTCTAAGTGAGCCTTTGGATAAATTACTTATGACAGGGTATGCTATCTTTTGCAATGTTGAAACCCAAAAAATCCTATCTTCCCAAACAGAAGTCTGGTCCTCAATAATAGGAGGTTCTTCTTCTTTTTTTAATCTTTTAAAAAATGAGTTGCTCATGGATTATATTTTGTTAGACATTATATATATAGGTTAAAAATGCCTAATAAAAAAAGAGTTATATACATTGTAAAACATATACATTTATCATTATTAAGAGGTTTAAAAATATGCCAACAATGACAGAAAAAATATTAGCTAGAGCTTCAGGAAAAGATGAAGTTGAAGCTGGAGACATAATTATAGCAAATATTGACGTAGCAATGACACATGATTTAACTGGACCTCTTTCAGTACAATCTTTTGAAAAAATTGGGGCTGAAAAAGTCTGGGATCCATCAAAAATTGTTATTCCTTTTGACCATCAAGTTCCAGCTGACTCCATAGACTCAGCTAATAACCACATATTAATGAGAAAATTCGTAAAAGAACAAGGAATTGAACATTTCTATGATGTAAACGCCGGAGTTTGCCATCAAATTTTGCCTGAAAAGGGTCATGTTGTACCTGGAGAGGTAATTGTAGGTGCTGACTCACACACATGCACCCACGGTGCTTTGGGAGCATTTGCAACCGGTATAGGTTCAACAGATATGGCAATGGTGTTTGCTGAAGGAAACTTATGGTTCAAAGTTCCTGAAACAAATAGATTTAATGTCACAGGACAGCTCAAGGACAACGTTTATGCAAAAGACGTTATTTTGCATATCATTGGTAAAATGGGTGCTGATGGGTCAACCTATAAGGCATGTGAATTTGCTGGAGAAACCATTTCTGACATGAGTGTTTCCGACAGAATGGTTTTGTGTAATATGGCAATTGAAATGGGTGGTAAAACCGGTATGGTGGAACCTGATAAGAAAACAATCGATTATGTTGAAAAACGTTCCAACAAACCATATAAAGTATTTAAAACCGATTTGAACTCCTCTTCTCTTAATATAATTGATATTGACGTTAGTGATTTGGAACCTCAAATCGCTTGCCCTCACAATGTGGACAATGTGAAACCTATCAGTGAGGTCGATACAGAAATCGACCAAGTATTTTTAGGTTCATGCACTAACGGAAGACTTAGTGACCTTAGAGATGCTGCAAAAATCCTAAAGGGAAACAAGATAGCTAACGGAACCAGAATGTTAGTGATACCGGCATCAACTGAAGTTTATTCAAAAGCATTAGATGAAGGATTGCTTAAGATATTCGTTGACGCAGGAGCGCTCGTATCAGCTCCATGCTGCGGCCCATGTCTTGGAGGACATACCGGAATCATCGGTCCAGACGAAGTAAGCCTTTCAACATCTAACAGAAACTTTAAAGGAAGACAGGGATCTCCTGACGGAAAAGTATACTTATCTTCTGCGGCTGTTGCAGCTGCTTCAGCTATTGAAGGAAGAATTGTGGCACCGGAGTGATTAATATGAAAGGAAAAGCATGGAAATTTGGAAACGATATTGACACAGACATCATAGTTCCCGGAAGATACTTGATATACACAGATGAGGAAAGATTAGCTGAACATTGTATGGAAGGATTGGATCCTGACTTCAATGAAAAATGCAGCGAAGGTGACTTTATTGTTGCCGGAACCAATTTCGGATGCGGTTCATCAAGGGAACACGCTCCAATCGCGCTTAAAGGTGTTGGGGTTGCTGCAGTGATTGCAGAATCCTTTGCAAGAATCTTTTACCGTAACGCTACAAACGTTGGAGTTCCACTTCTTGAAGCTCCAGGAATTAGCGAACTTGTAGAGAATGGAGAAGAAATCAGCGTAGATATGGAAAACGCTACAATAACATCCCAGAATGGAGAAAGCATCGAATTCAAAAAATTGCCTCCATTTATGTTAGAAATATTAGAACAAGGTGGTTTGATTGAGTACCTCAAAAACAAAAGATAAATATAAAATAGCTGTCGTTCCCGGTGATGGAATCGGCCGTGAGGTAATGGAAGCGACAATACATGTGTTGGATGCCCTTGGCATTGACTTTGACTATGTCTATGGTGAAGCTGGAGACGAGTGTCTTGAGAAAACAGGTTCAGCATTGCCTAGTGAAACATTGGACATCATAAGAGATGCAGATGCATGTTTATTCGGAGCTGCAGGAGAAACCGCTGCAGACGTTATTGTCAAAATACGTCAAGAAATGAAAATGTTCGCTAACTTAAGACCTGTTAAAGCTTATCCACATACAAATTCATTATCCGATGACATTGACTTTATGATTGTGCGTGAAAATACGGAAGGAATGTACATTGCAGATGAAGAGTCCTACACTGACAATGGGGCAATTGCAAGACGGATCATCACACGTGAAGCTGAAGAACGTATCATAAATTACGCATTCAACTATGCAAAGGAAAACAACAAGACAAAAGTAACCGCAGTTCATAAGGCAAACGTATTGAAGAAAACTGATGGATTGTTTAAAGAGATTTTCTATGAAGTTGCAAAGGACTATCCTGAAATTGCAACCGAGGACTACTATGTAGATGCAACAGCGATGTATCTCATTACACAACCGGAAACCTTCCAGGTAATAGTTACAACCAACTTATTTGGAGATATACTATCTGATGAGGGTGCAGGACTTGTTGGAGGTCTTGGTTTGATTCCATCAGCAAATATTGGACTAAATGCTGCATTATTCGAGCCGGTTCACGGTTCAGCACCGGATATTGCAGGAAAAGGAATAGCTAATCCAATAGCAATGATGCTTTCAGCAGTCATGATGCTTAGATACATAGGTGAAAATGAGGCTGCTGACAGACTAGACGGTGCTATATTAAAAGTTTTAAATGAAGCTAATATATTAACTGGAGATTTAGGCGGTTCCGCAACCACTATGCAACTGGCTAATGAGGTTAAGAATAATCTATAAAATTAATGGAGATAAATTATGAATTTCAAAAAGTTAACTAAAATGCAAATGGCAGCACTTTTTATCATATTCATTATGGTAGTAAGTGGGGTAGCAGGATTTTTACTCATGATATTTAGTGGCGGAATGTAAATAAAATAAAGAGGTTTGATAAAATGGCAAAATATGAAATAGCAGCAGTAGTAGCTGAATTTAACTATGACATTACACAAATGATGTTGGAACTTGCAAAAGCGGAAGCAAAAAACAGAGGCTGTGAAATCACTAAAGTGGTTGCAGTTCCTGGCGTATTCGATATGCCACTTGTAATCAAAAAATTATTGCAAAAGGACGAATACGACGCAATTATCACCCTTGGTGCAGTAATTGAAGGTGCAACTGACCACGACCAAATCGTGGCACAACACGCTTCCCGTAAAATTGCTGACTTAGCATTAGAATATGACACTCCAGTCGCACTCGGTATCACCGGACCTGGAATGACCAGAATGGATGCTCACAGACGTGTTAAAAACGCAAAAAGTGCTGTTGAAGCAGCTATCAAAATGTGTGACAGATTAAAAGAAATCTAGATGATCATATGGAAATATTGAAACCAGACGAATTAAGAGAAAAATTCCAAGACCCTTGGATTGCACCATATGAAAAAGTATTGACTATGGTTGACGGCGATAAGGTAGAGCTTGTGGAATACCACCCATGCATTTCAGGGTCTCATTGGTTATTACATCAATACAGAAACAATTCAGAACTAATTGATTCAGCTTACCGTGACGGAAACAAGCATGTATACAAATGCCATGTCGGATCCGCACCCCTTGACTTGAAAGCTAGTTTCAATGCCGCAGGAATTGACGAGATCGCTATTGATGGTGATGAAGTGAAAGTTACACATGCAGGCCTTGCCGGAGCTGGCGTAGGTGCTGGAATGTGCAGAGGAATGGGTGAAGGAGTAAAATACATCGAACTTCTCGACATCGGAGGAGGATCAAAGGTAGGAAGAGCAACCGTTGTAACTCCAAAACTTGAAAAAGTCGTGATTGGCGTTGACGACACTGACGTTAAAGATGCCGGTGCAACCTGGACAATGGCACATAACCTCGGTGTTGAGCTTAGGGATTTAGGATTCGAGTACTTGGACCACATTATTGTCCAATTATATCCACACAACCCTCATAAAACCCAAAATTGTGTTTCAATCGCATTGACATTTGCTGTTGAAAGCGACAAAAAGCAAGAGTTGATTGACAAGACCATTGAAATACTTAAAAGAGACACTTTATCAGACAAAACCGCAATTGCAATTCTAGAAGGATTGGATATTCCTGAAAAACTAAGGGAATATTCCATCGCTACAAAATCCGGAATGATGGATGTTGAAACTGCAGAAAGTGTTGCAGCTGAATTGGACATTCCATTAATCGCAGTGACTGGTGAGCAAGGTAAAGTTGGTGCTCTTGCAGCACTTGGACTTTATGATGATGTTGAAGAAGCTGTAAAGGCTTATGGCAAATAACCTTTTAGGTTATTCTTTTTTTTCTTTTTTTAATTATTAAAATAAAAATTCAAGAAATTTCCATTAGAGTTATATTGCTTGATGGAAGTTGAATTTGTATCCATGAATTCTATATCTATAGAATTGTTTTGATAAGTCAGTGATTTGTTTTCAGGAACCATGACTGAAGTGATGTATTCCCCTCCAATCGCAATGTCATATGTTGAGTTTTCCTTAAACATTCCAGTCGAATACATAACTGATTCATTGTTTATAAAGACCTCAAAACTTGTTGAATTATAATACCTATCGGAAACAGTGAATTTTTCATAGATAGTGGTATTGTTATCCAGATAATGGGCATGTGATATTGTTGATCCTGAAAATATCTCATTTAATCTACTGTTTTGTATGATATCCCCAGTTTCGACATTCAACTCATTTTTAGCATTGATTGGTAACCTTAAAATATCCGGCTCGCCAGGTCTTGTCTCATTGATTATATAATTTCGATCGTCTATCTTTATCGTATCGTTTAGCCCTATTCCCAACGTCATCATTGCATCTGACGGCATACGAATAATATTTGATTCATTTTCGATAGCTGCATCAATAGTGTATGGTCCCCTGACAGAAATTGAATTATCGCTTGGACTATTGTCGGCATAAATAATTAGATTTCTTGAGTTAGGTTCAATTGACAAAACACCATGTTCAAAATGAGCGGCACCGATGAATGTTGAAATCATCAATAATAACACGATTATGGAAATTATCATTGGAAAATGAATTTTAATGAAGGACTTGACCAGGTTTCCCCTTGGAGTCTTTCTAAACATGTGGATGGATTTTACAATGACCTTGATTATGTAATAAATAGCTATTATAATACCGACCACGGAAATGATTACTCCAACAGCCAATGGAACGAACTTCACAAAGAATATTGTAAATAATCCTAAAATAACCAAGGATAAACCTACAATGGACATTCTGATAAAGTAACCGATGTCATCAATCATAACAACCCTACCATACTTGTTTGCACGGCCGATGATTGTCCTTACGACCTCATTAGCCATAATATTCAAGTCGGAAAGCGGTGACATGTCATGCTCGATTGCACCGATGTCCACTTCAGTTATTGAAATTCCAAGAACGTCAGCATCGATGACGATACCTACGTCCACACCGTAATCCTTTTCAAAATTGATTTTCTTCAATACTTCCTTACGTGCCGCAAACTGACCGCTTAAAGGCTGTTCAAAAGAGATTTCCGGGAAGAAAAAGTTCAGTAAAGGCTTTGCAGTAAGCTCAGTCACACGTCCACTGGCACGTGAAAATTTAGTTTTTGTAATATCGGTTTTGCCTTCCAAAATAGGCTTAATCATCGCTTCTACTTTACCGGAAGTTAAGTTATAAATGTCAGCATCAATGAATGCGATAATGTCACATTCAGCTTCCTTATAACCGGTATACAGCGCTTCACCCTTACCCTTGTTAACTGCATGATTAATTACAACAGCTCCAGCGTTCAACGCTTCGGATTCAGTATTGTCGGTTGATCCGTCATTGACAACAATGATTTCATCGACAAACGATACCTCCTTAACCACGCCGATTACCTTGGCAACAGTCTCTTCCTCATTATAGGCGGGAATGATGACTGAAACCTTTTGGTATTTCTTAGGCTTTTGGCTTTTTATACCAGCCAGTAAAAATACAACAATTACTAAAAACCAATACACTCAAATTCACCATTAAAATAATTTCTACATTAATAAATATTTTAATTAACAGTTATAAATGTTTTTGTAAACCTAAACAAAAAATTATTATTCGATAACCGATTAAACTAACTATATTGACTTTTTGAAAGAAAAATTGTTTTTAGGTAGTAATTTTAATGATAGAAAAAACCCTCGAAAAAGAATTGAACCTTGCAAACTGGCAAGTAAAAAAAGTAATTAAACTGATTGATGACGGCAACACCATACCATTCATTGCAAGGTACAGAAAGGATGTCACAGGTTCGCTAAACGATGAAACCTTGAGGAAATTCGATGAAAGGCTGAAATACCTCAGGAACCTGGAAGACAAAAAGGAAAAAATCATCAAAAGGATTGATGAGCTTGGAAAACTGGACGATGAGTTGAAGAGTAGAATTTTAAAGGCAGAAACATTGGTCGAGCTTGAGGACCTGTACAGGCCATACAAAAGCAAGAAACAGACCCGTGCAACAAAGGCCCGTGAAAAAGGTCTTGAGCCACTTGCGGAAATCATCCTAGCGCAGGAAATAAATCAAAGCGTGAAGAAGATAGCTGAAAAATACATAACAGATGAAGTAAAAACTGCTGAAGAGGCCATTCAGGGAGCACAGGACATCATTGCAGAAATCGTTTCCGACAATTCCAATTTCAGAAAGAAAATCAGGCAGAACACCTTCTTTACCGGCCAGATAGAAACCAAAGCAAAGGATAAGGAAAAATCCACAGAATATGACATCTACTATAACTACTCAGAAAGCGTCAAAAAGATACCTCCACACAGGATTTTAGCGATAAACCGTGCTGAAAATGAGGGGATAATCAGAGCGAAAATAGCGTGTGAAAGCGATGAGATTATTAAATACCTCAACAGGCACATGCTTAAAAACATATCCAAGATACCTGAAAAGATTGAATATAACAAGCATACAACACCAATCATCAAGGAAGCGGTGCAGGATGCCTACAAAAGACTTATTTCACCTGCAATCGAGCGTGAAATCAGAAATTACCTGACTGAAAAGGCTGAAGAGAAATCAATTGAGGTGTTTGCCAAAAACCTGAACCAGCTTCTTATGGAAAGCCCGTTGGTCGGAAAGACCATTCTCGGATGGGACCCTGCTTTCAGGACAGGCTGCAAGCTTGCAATCATTGACGATACAGGAAAAGTGTTGGATACAGCATTGATTTATCCGACAGCACCTCAAAACAAGGTAAAAGAATCAATCAAAACAGTCCGTGACCTTATTGAAAAGTACAACATCAATGTCATTGCCATCGGTAACGGTACCGCCTCAAGGGAATCAGAGGAGATTGTTGCCCAAATAATCAAGGGAACAAATGTGGAATACATCATCGTCAATGAAGCCGGAGCGTCAGTATATTCCGCTTCAAAGCTTGCGGATGAGGAATTCCCGGACTTTTCAGAAGGAGAACGCAGTGCGGTTTCAATCGCAAGAAGGCTTCAGGACCCATTGGCTGAACTTGTTAAGATTGATCCAAAATCAATCGGTGTCGGCCAGTACCAGCACGACATGAACCAGAAGCAGCTAAGCGAATCACTCACCGGAGTTGTCGAGAAGGTGGTGAACGAGGTGGGGGTTGACCTGAACACGGCTTCAGTGAGCCTATTGAATTACGTTTCAGGAATCGGGAACACAACCGCAAAAAACATCATCACATACCGTGAGGAAAACGGAAGCTTCAGTTCACGTAAGGAACTTCTAAACGTTAAGAAATTAGGTAAAAAGACATATGAGCAATGTGCTGGATTCATTAAGGTGGACAATCCCGAATATCCATTGGACAACACCACAATACATCCGGAGTCATATGACACAACATTCAAGCTACTGAAGAAACTGAACTATTCCGTCAATGACATAGGCTCCAATTCATTAAAATTAGATAATATCAATCTGGAAGAGATTTCAGAAGAGCTGGACATTGGAATTGAAACATTAAAAGACATTGTCAAGGAACTTAAAAAGCCTGGCCGTGACCCTCGTGAGGACATGCCTAAACCGATTTTAAGAAAGAACGTGTTGTCAATTGAGGATTTGGAGATTGGAATGATAATACAGGGAACCGTAAGAAACATTGTTGATTTTGGTGCATTTGTTGATATAGGAGTTCACCAGGACGGTTTGGTCCACATTTCACAATTGGTGGCAGACAAGTTCGTCAAGCATCCATTGGACATCGTCAGTGTCGGAGACATTGTTGACGTCAAGGTTTTGGATGTTGATACAAACCGTGACAGAATCAACTTGTCTATGATAATTTAATATATTTTAAAATGAATATTATATAGTGAATAAATAATTTATTTAAGAAGGGATTTTTAATGACACCAAAGATAATGATTATTCTTGGAAGTGGATCAGATATTGCTATTGCAGAAAAAGCTATGGACATACTTGATAAATTAGAAATACCATACAGCTTGAAAATCGCATCAGCACACAGGACACCTAATCTTGTCCGTGAAATCGTGCAACAAGGTACTGATGCTGGAATCGAAGTCTTTATAGGAATTGCAGGTCTTGCCGCTCACCTGCCAGGTTCAATTGCGGCTTATACCCCTAGACCTGTCATCGGTGTTCCGGTGGACGTGAAAACTGATGGTTTGGACGCATTGGATTCAATAATTCAAATGCCTTATCCTTCCCCAATCGCAACCGTTGGAATAGACAGAGGAGACAATGCTGCAATATTGGCGGCACAGTTCATTGGGCTTCATGACGATGAGGTTCACAGGAAAGTTGTTGAATTGAGAAAGGAATATGCCCAAAAGGTTATCAGAAGCAATGAAGAGATAGTTCAACCAATCGACAGACCATACATCAACAATGACTTTTTGAGAATCAAGGACCTTGAAATCAAGAAGGCAGAATTCGATGAGGAAAACAGCGGCTGCAAAAACAAGGATGCGGAAGTTGCAATCATTGTTGGAAGGCAAACCGACGTTCCGGTTGGTAAAAAGGTGGCAACAATCCTTGACAGGCTTAAGATTACCCATGACATAAAGGTTGTCTGCCCAATCAGATCAAACAAGAAATTCATAAATTATGTTAAATCAATGAAAAACGCTAAAATATTCATTGGTGTCAGCTCAAACTCCTCACAGGTGACAGGTGGAGTTGTCGGACTTACCGCAAGGCCAGTCATTGGAGTTCCATGTACCAATGAAAACGGTGACGATTACAGGCTCACCACCGTCAGCATGCCGCCAGGAGTTCCTGTTGCAACAGTTGGAATAAACAACGGTAAGAACGCAGCGGTTTTGGCCGGTGAAATCCTTGCAATAGACAATCCCGAAATTGTAGGACTTCTTGATAAATTAAAAGATAAAAAAATTAACTTATAGTGATAACATGAACCTTACTGATGAAAACATTATAGAAATTACAGACGAGCTTTCAACCGAGTATGAAATCTCAAAGGTATTGAGAGAGTATCCGAAGGACACTGTCATTGTCAAAAACGTCAAAGGATATGACATGCCAGTTGTTACCGGAATCTGCAATACACGTGACAAGATTGCAGCATCAATCAACTGTGAAGTGTCTGAAATCACAGAAAAAATCATTGATGCAATGGAAAATCCATTGAAAGTCGAAAAGTTCACAGACTTTTCAGAATATGACAACTTGGAAATCGATTTGGATAAAATCCCAATCCTTACCCATTACAAACGTGACGGTGGAGCATACATCACTGCAGGTGTAGTCTTTGCACGTGACCCAAAAACAGGCATCCAAAACGCTTCAATCCACCGTATGATGGTTTTAGACAATAAAAGACTGGTTATCAGAATCGTGCCTAGAAACCTTTACACCTACTTCCAGAATGCGCAAGAGGCCGGCGAGGACTTGCAAATTGCAATAGCTATCGGAATGGACCCTGCAATATTGCTTGCAAGTACAACCTCAATACCAATCGACTACAATGAGATGGAAGTTGCAAACGCATTCAAGAACGGTGAATTGGAACTTATCAAATGTGGAGACCTCGAAGTTCCTCAAGCTGACATCATCCTTGAAGGTAAGATTTCAGTTACAGAAACTGTCGCTGAAGGACCATTTGTAGATTTAACTGACACTTACGACATTATCCGTGACCAGCCAATCATAAACCTTGAAAAGATGCACATCAAAAAGGACAATCCTGCTTACCATGCAATCGTTCCTGCAGGATTCGAGCATAAACTGTTACAAGGCCTTCCACAAGAGCCAAGGATTTACAAGGCTGTTAAAAATGCGGTTCCTACAGTTGAAAACGTTGTATTGACTGAAGGAGGCTGCTGCTGGTTGCATGCTGTTGTATCCATCAACAAGCAGACTGAAGGTGACGGTAAAAACGCCATCATGGCCGCATTGTCTGCACACCCTTCACTTAAGCATTGCGTTGCAGTGGATACAGACGTCAACATATTTGACGCTGAGGATGTCGAGTATGCAATAGCCACCCGTGTGAAAGGTGACCGTGACATAATGATTGTTCCAAATGTCCGTGGATCATCTCTAGACCCTGTGGCTGAAAGTGACGGTACCACCACCAAAATCGGTGTGGACGCAACAAAATCACTTAAAACATTAGAAAAATTCGAAAGAGTTAGTTTTGGTGAATAAACTAACTTTTAATTAATTTATTTTGGAAAAAAATTAAGTGTTCACGAAGTGTCCATAAATTTCTAAAATGAATAATTTAAAAAATTTGATTAATTAAAATTATAGTTAATGATTAAAACTATAAAATTATTAATCAATTCTTTATTTTAACAGTGGTCCAGAAAGTGTCCAAAATTTGGCGGCATGTGTTCATAAGGATGAAAAATTATTTGCTTTACCTAATTTATTCAGGGACACTAATTTTTTATCAACTAAGTCATCCAAATCTCGTTTGGATGTAGCTCTAGACAACCCAAAATATTGGGAATACGACTTATATGTAAATACTTGTCTTTCATTTACCATTTTTCTCATTGCTTCGAGCTGGCGCTTATTTAAATCATATTCCTTTAAGTCTTTAACATTATATGAGTTATTTTCTTTATTGTAAATCAACTTGCCATCAGGCCCGTAGAATTTCACACCAAAATAGCCATTGTCAAAAAATTCGGGTGTCTTCAATCCTGCATCGGCCATTTCATCCCTCATTCTTTTAATTCCAGTGCCCACATGTTCCATGTATCTTGTTTTTCCAAATATTTTACAGATATTCTCGTTTCTGTGCTTCGGATTTTCCTCAACACCCAAATCGTCAAGAGTCATTGGAAATGGAAGACTGCCTGGACTGATGATTTCAATCCTGTTGTCATAGATATAGAATGTAATGCAGTCCCCCTGCAGGTCATAGTTTCTATGAGCCAGTGCATTTACAAAACCTTCCCTTATAGCCTTAATTGGATATTCCGGAATGTCAATGCGGTGCATTCCTTCAACAACTGCACCGAGCTTTGTATTTTTTCTGAAAAAATCATCGAATTCCTCAAGCAATATGAAAAATGAACTCTTAGACATGAAACGGTCAATTATTTCAAGTCGCTCATTCCCATTGAACCTTACCATCTTGATGTCATGATCTATCCCAAACTTAGAAATGTCTTTTGCAAAAAATAGTGCTCCTGCATTGTTTAAATTGAAATTTCCAAACTCGTCAATCTTTCCCGCACCGATATATTCTAAAATCTTGTCCATGTCCCTCAAGCCCTTAAGCTGTTTTACAGAATCGTCAGTCAAACTATCAAAAAACAATTCCAACGCCTTCGGGTCAACATCTTCACATGAGGAATTCTTTATTATCCTCTCATCAAAGATTCCTCGATGGGCCTGTTCAATGATATAGCTTGTTAATGATTTTTTTATCTCGCTGACAAGTTCCTGAGGGTTATTGAAGGTCTGATACTTATGCTTTTTAGAAATTCTTTTTAAAAACTTTTTAGAGCCTTCATCCCGGTCATAGACATTCTTTACAAAAAGATATGCATCGGCCTTGTTGGAAATGTATGTGTCGTACTCATATTCTGTTGCAGAATATCCTTTTCTGTATATTTCGCCATATTCACAGCCGATCAACCCAATGTATATGTCTGTGTATTCCACCTCATTAATGAACACCTTGTCTGCTGAATCCGGTTTTGATATCTCATCCTCAAAAAGAAACACATTGAAAATCTTGCTAAAAAGAGGGTCTTTTGAAATTTCTTCCTTTATTAGTTTTCGCTCATCGGAAAACTCAGAAATGTTGCTGCTGATAAATACATCTACTTTCATTATATCACTTTTAAAAAGTTAATTGTTAGTATTTACTCGCGAACATCTTTATAACTCTTTTGTTATTTTAAACAATATTGCAAAAATTGTTAATTTTATTATTGCTTTCACTGTGTAAAATTGCTTTCATTTCAAACAAAAAATGTAAATATTTCATTAAAATAAGCTCATAGAATCATAAAAAAATAGTGTTAAGAATAATTTTTTAAATGTTAATAATAATCATGGCGGACCCCCACCGCCACGCCATCACCTAAATGTTTCCAAGATGCACATTCTCAATTCCCTTTTCCTTTGCTATTTCTTTCGCTTTAAATAATATCTCTGCCCTGGTCGGCTCGATATCATCCATTTTATAATATGGGAATGCCCTTGAGAAATGAAGCGGAACTTCAGGACCCAACTCCTCAACCACAAAGTCGCAAAGTGCTGAAATCTGTGAAATCGAATCGTTGTAGTCATTGATTATGAGATTGGTGACTTCAAGATGCTTTCCTTCCATGTAGATTCTTCTCAAATTATCCAATACTACATCCAAGTCCGCCCTGCAGACCTTCTTGTAAAAGTCCTGGGACATTGACTTCAGGTCCACGTTGAATGCGTCGACAAAACCCAAAACCTCATTGAGTGACTTGTCTGAAAAGTATCCGTTGGTGACATAGATTACCTTGAGGTTTTTCTGCCTTGCCAATAGGGAAGTTTTCTTGTTGAATGGCAAGTGTATCGTAGGTTCATTGTAGGTCCAAGCAATTGACTTGCAATCATATTTAAGTGCATTTTCCACGATTGCCTCTGGTGTTATTT
Organism: Methanobrevibacter sp.; assembly: GCF_017940815.1. Lineage (GTDB taxonomy): Archaea > Methanobacteriota > Methanobacteria > Methanobacteriales > Methanobacteriaceae > Methanocatella. Next base: position 42,015 of record NZ_JAGAXX010000082.1, on the reverse strand, counting down.
CGATACCCCTTGAATAGTTATAGTATTCCTGTGATATCATATAGTTCTGGCAGTGCAAACATCCCATATTGCACCCAAAACCGCCTATTGAGTATGTAAAGGTTCCAGGTAAAAAATGATTTAAAGGCTTCTTTTCAACCGGGTCGGGACTCAATGATGATACGATTCCATAGGACTCGTCAAATAGCTCCCCATTGATGTTTTTGTGCTGGCAACAGATTCCAACATTGCCTTCAGCTATCTTGCAGTAGTTTGCACAAATCTCACATCTGATCTTTTGAGTCTTCGAGCTTTTCTTGTACCAATCGCTATTCACTAACATAATGTTCGTAACCCCTATTCCTTATTCTTTCGACAAAACCGTTTTCCAATGTGAGCTCGATTACATCAGAGTCATTGACCTCGCCTATGACCTTAAAGTCAATCGGCAACTTTTCCGCATCATCCCTTGATATTGTAAATAATAGCTCAAAGTCCTCTCCGACATGCAACACCAAGTCAAGATAATCCAGGTTCAAATCGCCTGCAAGGCTTTTGTACTCATCGGTGATGTCAAGCATGTCCTCATAAATCATGAATCCGAAATCATCCTTCTTGATTGTGTACAATTCGCTTGCAAGCCCGTCAGTGATGTCTGTTGCAGATGTCGCGAAATCCTTTAAAATCAATCCTTCCCTAATCCTTGCCAATGGCTTCAATGCCTTTTTGGTGTAGATATTGTCTAAAGTCTCAATCTCGAACCCCAATGCCGCAAGGCCGATGTCTCCAGTAATGGCGATTAGATCTCCCATGTTATAAGTGTCCTTCATCAAAGGCTTTTCTGCAGTTCCCAGCGCAGTGCCGTTGATGATTATCTCTGAAGCCTCATTGGTATCTCCACCAATCAGTGGAATTTCATAAAAGTCGCATGCGTTAATGACTCCGTCGATGATTTCCTTAAATGAATCGACATTCAAATCCTTAGGTATTGCGATTGATAATAAAAATCCCAACGGTTCTGCACCCATTGCCGCAAGATCACTTACATTAACGGTTACTGATTTGAATCCCATGTCAAAATAGGACATGTTTTTAGGGAAGTGCCTAGACTGAATCAGCATGTCGCAGGTTGAAATAAGATTAGTATCGTTAAAATTTGTTATTGCTGTATCATCGGGGGTGATGTCCTTGGAATGGGCAATGATATATTTAACCAATTCCTTTTCACCAATATCTGAGACTCTTAATGTCATGAATATTAGTATAAATTTCAAATTAAATAAGTTTTAAGAAAAAAAAGTAAAATATTTCAGAACTACAAGTGTTCTGAAACTCTGTCTTTGATGATTTCATACATTCTCTTGTCGATTCCCAAAGGATCGGTTAGAACGATTTCACCATCGAACTCAACCGGCTCGTCATCATGGTCATGATGGTGGTGATGATGATGTCCGTGACCGTGTCCATGATGGTGGTCGTGGTCGTGATCATCGTGGTCATGATGGTGGTGATGATGACCGCCAGATATTGATTCAGGGTCAAAATCACTTTCAATTCCGAGCAATCCCGGAATGTCCCTTTTTGTATGAAGTCCATGTGCAACAAACACTGGAACAACTATGATTTTATCCAAATCATTTTCACTGGTTAATTTTTTAATAGTTTCTGGTATGCCTGGCTTTCTGATTTCCATAAATCCATATTCAACGGGCATGTCTGGAAACTCTTCTGCATACATTTCCTTATAAGCTTTAATTACTTCTTCACCATCGTCCAATCTGGAACCGTGGCTTAACAATAAAATTCCTGTTTTATCAGACATGATTTAACATCCATTAATAAATTATAATTAAGTTTTATGTTAAATTCAATTAAGTTATCTTGAGAAAAAAATTTTTCAAAAAAATATATGAAAAATCTATAATTTTTCATCAATCATCTTAGCTAGAATATCTATCAATATGTCATCCGCCTTTATTGGCTCTGGATACAATATCTCACCGTCGAATTCCACCGGAGTCAAATCATGTGAGTGGTCATGACCGTGTCCGTGGTCGTGATGATGATGCTCGTGCTCATGCTCTTCCAAAAATCCTAGGATATGTGGAATGTCATGGGTTGTGTGCATTCCAGGAGCGATGAAGACCGGTACGACAACCAATCTTTCCAAAGCGTTTTCATCGACTAGCTTATTGATGGATTCAGGTATGCTTGGACCGCACAATTCCATAAATCCAAAGCTTGAAGGATATTCGCAAGTCTTTTCGAACTTATTGTACAATGCGGTTGCAAATTCCTTGTTGTAGTTCAATCTTGAACCGTGAGTTACAAGCAATATTCCTGTTTTTGCATCGTCGTCCAATTTGGATTCAGCTAACGCTTCATTGATTCTCTTATCAATAATGTCTAAAAGTTCATCCCTTGGTCCGATTGATGACAGCAATACGATTTCACCGTTAAAGTCAACGTCATCTGCAATGGACAGGTAATGTTCTGGCGGATAGTTGCCGTCAGGACATCTTGGGTCGACTTCCAAAGGCTCAAGGCCCAAAAGTTGCGGAATGTCAATGTTGGTATGGATACCTGGAGCTAAAAATACAGGCAATGCGATGATTTTATCCAAATCATCGACTTCATCCTTTAGGATTTCAACAGCGCCTGCAATTGTAGGCTCGGAAACTTTCATATAACCGATTTCAGCTGCATAGCCTGTCTTCTTGATGAATTTCTCCTTTATTTCGGTAAATACCTCTTCAGCGTAAGGCAAGGTACTGCCGTGGCTGACAAGGATTACACCGGAATTACTTGATAACTTTGAATTTGTATCCATAAGAGATAACTCCGTCTTTTCCATCCTCTCTTATTCTTCTAAATACCATTTCTACATCGTCGCCGATTTCTAAAGTTTCAACATCACAATCTACCAATTGTGAGGTTAGTTTTGCACCTTCTTCAAGTTCAATAACAGCCACAGCATATGGAGCTGCTTTCTTGAAGTCGTCAGGAGCAGATCTAATTACTGAGTAAGTATAAATTTTACCTTTTCCAGAGAATTGGAAAGGTTCAAGGTCTCCTTTTCTTCTACAGTTAGGACAAACTACACGAGATGGGAAGAATACTTCACCACAAGTGTTACATTTAGAACCTATAAGATTATATCTTTGTTGAATATGACGCCATGTTCTTACAGTATCTGACATGTAATGCCTCCATAATTTTCAATAAGTATAATTTATTCGCAATAATATAAATAACTATTTTTTTTATTACTTATTTCAGCCATTTTTTAAAAAAGTATTACACATTAACACAAAATCATACAGTCGCACTTCAACAAGTAATTTATAAAATTTTTTTTAAATTCTTAAAAATGAAGCTCGACTCAAAAGGGAATATAATTGTAGGTACAACCGCTATTCTGATTGCAGTATTGCTTTTGGTATGCATTTTCACAATAGCCTCCATACATTATATCCAAAACCATAATATCGAATCACAATCGAATGACAACTTCAAGTACATTATTGATGACTATTCCAGCAATTTGGAACTGCTTGGGAGGGAATCGATAGCTGAGGTAACACAAAAGGTATACAACGGATTGCCCGTTCACAACAGCCCAGACCAAATCAAAAAGAACTTGAATAAGCATCTTGAAGAAAAGAATGAGGAATATAAGGAGAAGTATGATATTGACCTGACTTCTGAAGCGTTATCAGTTGAAAACACCGATTCACCTTGGAAGATATTGTTTAAGGTGAAACTTGACGGTCAAAAGGATAATGAGCATTTCTCACAAATAATTGAAAGGAATGCCTCAATTGAAGGCCTGAGAGACCCACTTCCTATAGCCAAGCTGACAATAGCATCCGGAATAATGGCATATGATGATAAGATTCATTATAAGACCGCATTGTCTGCATACATGCTACTGCATAATCTGGACTCGCCGGAATCATACATAGAAGCCACAGCGCCAATGACCATCAAGAAATGTCCATATGATCCATACACCCATCATGGAGATCCGGGAGCACTGGAGGATTGTCTTGATACTGGATATTTTCATGAAAGCGCCGACGGAAGCTGCTATTTATGCAGACTTGAAGGCAAGGGAAAATGTCCACATTACGGATTTGAAGTGTTCATACAAACCCACACACCCTTGAATAACGAATCCCTGTCATGTTCTGACCATGTGGTGTTTGCAGACCATTACAACGGTGAAAAGATAGACCCGAACGACTGGGACAGCCTGATTTTGGATTCATCCCACAGGAAAAAATACGGATTGAGTGACTATGGCAATGAGACTGATTGAAATAGGCATAATATTGATAGTAATATTGATGATATTTGGTGTAGTCTTGTCTTCAGTGGAGGACACCTCCCAAAAAATCATCAGGACCCAGGAAATCAATAATATGGAAAAGCTAACATCGGAAATTCTTGATAACCTGATCAACAACCCTGGAGTGCCTGAAAACTGGAACGAATATGATAGGGGAACACCCGGCCTTGCAATCGTTAATGAGGAGGGACAGACTGTTCCCAACAGCGTTTCATATGCAAAATTCATAGCCCTTGGAAAAAACTATGACAAGATGGTATATGAAAACCTTTTCAACTCAAAGATTAAAAGCTCAATTGAACTGAACCCACAGAAGAGTAGTATTTCAAGTGTAAAAATAGGTGACATTGAAGAGGGAAATGGTATCTTTTCTGTCAATAGGCTGGTGAAATGCGACTTCTACAAGAGCTATGTCATCAAGGACTTTCAAAACGAGGGAAAATGCGAAAGGCACCACAGCCAGAAGGATCACAGCTGCAACTACTTCAAGGTCTTTCCGGGAAACTTCAAGAAGTCTGATTACTATTTACTGGTGGATGACAATGAGGAATATGACCTGAACTACATTGTCGACACGACAAGGGTCGTCAAGGAGAGATATTGGGAAAAAGTAGGTTCGAAGGAAGTTTATCTAAATGACAAGATATTCTTCTATGACGACGACAGCGCCGTTGCATTCGTTCATCTGGACAAGCCCCATCCTAAAGCCGTGATAATTTGCGTTCCAAAGGATTTCGACAAGAGCTTTCTCGACTATGACTACTTCAGAACAAACGAGTGTGAATTGAGACTGACCGCATGGTATTGAATTAAATCAAAACACCCAAAATAAGCAGGGAAACTGATATCAATGTCAAACTTGAAATTGAATCGGTAATACTTGTTGAAATTGGAATTACAATGTTATCAGGGTCCATATTATTGTTGTATGATGTCACTGATACATAGTAAACGATAATAACCATTATTGCAACCAAAATCAATCCGGACAAGGTTGATATCTCCAATATCTTATCGAATCCAACACCTAAAACACCCAATGCAAATGATGATCCTTCAGCCAAAAGACCGATTACCGGAAATACAATGATTGCCAGAATGAAGCAGATTATGAAGTTGTGAACCGCTTCGCCTTCAGGTTTTCTGAATGGTTCTACTAAACCTGAGTGAAGGCCTGAGGATAATCTGGCTCCCAAAATACTGATTAAGCTTCCGCATTCACCTGAGAATAACGGCAATAAGGTAAGCAAACTAGGATTGGTTAGCAATGTTTCAACCGCTGAATTCAAAATTGCACCTGCTGTTCCTCCCAAAAGGGAACAAAGCAACAGTACAGGTGTGGATTGCCTTAGTATTGTATTGGTCTCATCTGACAGTCTGTAACAGTAAACGAAACTGACTGCAACGGCAATCAACATTATCGCCAAAACAGCATCCTTAAACAGGTAGCTGAAGTTCATGGCCTGCAATATGAATACTGAAGCAATGATTGCAGGTAAGGTAAACAGATCACCGAATGCGGCAATGATAGGACTTGTAATGTTGTCCGGGTCCCATCCATGCTCAAAGCTTTTAAATGATACAAGCATTGTAATAGGGAGCATTATCAAGTTTGAAATTATTCCAGCAATAACGCTAATCAATATAAAGTCGATTATGCTCATAGAAGGCTGATGCAGGATAAGGCATAAAACCTTTGCAATGATAGCCAAGAACAATGACAATACCAGTGTCAAGACAAAGGATGAGAATATGTTATAGTTCAAGTACTCTGAAAACTTGAATTTAGGTGATATGATACCGATGTGCAGGCTAGTTGAAAGCCTTGAAGCGAATGAACCGAAAATGTTTCCTCTCATACCGATTGCTCCAGGGATAATTACCAATAATCCCGGAAATGCTTCAAGGAAAAATGTCATCTTACCTAAAATAAGTCCAGCGCATAAATCGCCTATAGCGCAAATGAGCAATGCTATAAGGCTTTCTTTTATAATAGAACTATGTTCTTCAACAAAATCAGGAAATGTTGAAATTACAGATAGTGGACTGCGAATCTTCTTCTGTTGATCTTTCACACATATCACTACCCATAATCATTTTTATCACTCTTCTAGTCGTCTTCTAATTCTTCTGGAATGTCTTCTAAAGAACAGGTTCCTGCAGCCAATTTTTCAAGCAAGTCTGCACCTTCGTCTGTTCCTTTTAAAATTAATGTATCGTTTGGAAGCAGGGTTGTATGTTTATCAGGTCCATAAATCCATGATGTACCTCTTCTGATTGCAATAGCCCTCATTCCTGTACGATTTACTAATAATAAGTCTCCTAAGGTATTGTTTGCTAAGTCTGAATTTTCTTCAATTGTAACCCTAACAATACTTTTATCGGACTCTTCCATAACCATTTTAAATACCGGATGTGGTTTAAAACCGGTGATAACCAAATCAGCTAAATCCTTAGCTGCGTTTGCTATACTCTCAGCAGCTTCTGCAATTTCCAGTAATGCTGTTAGTTTTTCTGCATCTTCATAAGACCTGGCGGCAACCAATGATTCCTTTTTGATTTCATAATTCATTGTATTAACTTCGTTTTCCAATGCAATAACCTCTTCAGCTGCTGTCTTACTGTTGAATAAAACCGCTGAATAAGCTAAATCGACCATCAGTTCCGACAAGTTTTTCATTTCTATTAATAGATTTTTGATTGTCAATTGAAATTCCCCTAAAGATCATTTGGATCTGTTTTTAATAAGCATGCTTTTCTAAGTTTCAATAAAGTTTTCTTCTTGGTTTTCAAGTCCTCAACTTCGTCGAGAATGTTTTCCAAAGGTTCTCTCAGGTATTCGACTGTCTCCTTTTCATGCAGCCAGTGGCAATTTGTACAGTTCCAGACACCTTTTCCCTTAATCCATTCTCCGCCTGTTGCTGAGTCTCCACATGGATAAAACGGACAATAGCAGAAATCACAGTATTGGCCGTCCCAGTGGCATGGGTAAAATTCACATTCACGGTTAGGTCCGTGTGCGACTTCGCCATTCAAGAATTTTTCATAATGATTTTGTGATAAAGGATGAATTTTAGACCTGATAACGTATCCTCTTGGTGTTATTAGGTTATCATCTTGAATATAAGTTAAATCGTTTCCGACAATTAAAGTGCAGGACATGTTCACAATGTCCTCTGTCAAGTCCTTGACCTTAACGATTGTTGATTTCGGAGGTTCATAGGTACTGTCCACAATACCGATTAAAGCGTCCTCACCCTTGATTTCCAAAACACATTGCTTGAATCTTCTGAAAGGTTCCTTACGTGTTTTGCTTATGGGATTATAAATTGCAACAATCAGGTTGGCCTCAAGAGCATATCTCAATTTCTTTTCGATTTCAGACATTGGAGTCAAGATATTGCTTAAGCTTATTGCTGCAAAATCATGCAATGGAGCACCCAAATGGCTTGCCGCATAATTCAGAGCAGACACTCCAGGATAAACCTTGATTTCAACACCTTCATACTTGCTTACAATCTGATATAATACGTTTGCCATTCCAAAGACACCAGGGTCTCCGGAACTAATTAATGAAACGGTCTGGCCTTCAAGACTTTTTTGAATTGCAAACTCTGCTCTTGCTATCTCATCGCCCATTCCTTTTTTTACGACTTCTTTTCCTTGAATCAAGTCATCTATCTGTTCGATGTATTTCTTATAGCCAATAACAACGTCTGACTCTTCAATGGCTTTTACAGCTCCCAAAGTCATGTTGTCTCTATTCTGGCCTATTCCTATTACATTAATCATTATATATCACTAGTACAATTTTAAGATTGAATTTATAGTTACTGTATTCTCATCAACTCTTAAACCATTTTCCTTGAAACTAGCCTGTCCTGTTGCTATAACCTTATATGAAGGATCTTGGCTAATGACAATTTGGCCTGAAGTTGAATTTGGAGAAGCGTAACCTAAAGCTTCAATATTTACTGTTAAATTCTTATTATCTGTATCATCATAGGTTGTTATATTCATTGAATCCACATTAACACCGTCAACCTTCGACAGATTCTCCATCTGCAGTGCAACATCTTTTTTATTTGTGATGTTAACTGGAGTTGGGTCTTTAATCAAAGCTTCGTTAACCTTTTCAGGACTGAAAAATCCAGTGATTTTAGAAACCTGCATATCTATCAATGCCTGAGGATTAGGTGCTTCAGCTGTAACGATTGTATATGAGCTAAATAGTCCTAATTCAAAGAATATTATAAATAATACTACAACTAAAACAATTCTAACTATTTTATTCGCCATTTTATCACAAACTTAATCTTTGATTATTAAAGATTATCTTATAATATGTTAATTTTTATGTTTAATATATAATAAATATAACTAAATTTAATATTGCTAAAACAATTTTAAAAACAGAAATTCTCAAAGTTTATTAATATAGAAAAATAAAATTTTTATTAATATGTCAACTAATAAAATTCTATTAAAATTTGCAAAAAAGGGAATTAACCTATCACCTGAAGCATTTGACAAGGTCATGAATGCAGAAAATCCTGTAGATTTTGCATCTAATCTAATAGTTAAATTAAAAGGTGATAAATTTACATCAAAGGATTTGGTTTCCATCAGTGGAGAAACTGTCGACGAAATCACTGGTGTAAAAACGGTTAAAGAAACCGGAACCCAGGAAACCCTAGTCCAAAATGAAGAGCCTAAAGTTGAAGTTAAAAAGCAAACACCACAAAAAGAGACTCCTAAACCGGCAGTCGAAACACCACAGGTTGAAAAAAATATCAAAACGGAAGAAACCAAAAAGCCTGATGATGAACCTCAAGTTCAGGAAGTCAAAAAGGCATCTTCAATAGACAGCCTTAAAAAGGAAACTGACGAACCTGAAACTTACGTTAATAAGGAGATATTAGAGGCATCTGAAACAATTAAGGATACTAAAATCAAATTCAAGAGAAACGAACAAAAGATTAATGTTGAATATGATTTTAAAATTATTCAGGACACAAGTAAGAAATCATACACAAGCGGAGAGCTTGAAAACCTGATTTCATACTTCAAAAGCCGTTACGAAAAGTTATCCAATATCCTATCCAAAAGGCCAGACCTTAGAAACTACACAAAGATTGCCGACATTGACGATGGAATGGACAGCCTAAGCTTGATTCTAATGGTTAAGGAAATAAGAACCAGTAAAAACGGTCATAAAATTGTTGAATTTGAAGATGACACTGGAAACATTTCAGTATTATTCTCAAATAAGAATGAAGACCTATTTAGAGAAGCCGAAAAGCTTGTAAGGGATGAGGTTGTCGGTGTCATTGCTAATAAAAGTGATGATAGAAACTTCGCATTCGGTCAGGAAATCATTAAGCCCGGAGTTTTAAGGGTTCCTGAAAAGCCTATGGACTTTGGAATAGTATTCCTATCCGATGTTCACATTGGTAGTTTAACATTCCTCGAAGATGCATTCCAAAGATTCATTGACTGGATCAACTGCGAATATGGTGATGAGGAACAGAGAAGAGTTGCAGAAGACGTTAAGTATCTCATCATTGGTGGGGATATTGTGGACGGAATCGGTGTGTATCCTAACCAGGACAAGGAACTTGCTATTAAGGATATCACAGAACAGTACAATGAGGCTGCAAGATTTTTAGGAAATATCCGTAGCGACATTAAAATCATCATCGCTCCTGGAAACCACGACGCATCAAGGGTGGCAGAACCCCAGCCTGCGGTTCCTGAAGAGTATGCAAAGGCATTATATGAACTTGACAACGTTGAATTCATTTCAAATCCAGGTGTAGTCTCCCTTGACGGAATCAACGTATTGATTTACCACGGACGTAGTTTCGACGACCTGGTAATGGCTGTAAAAGACTTTTCATATGAGAAAAGCGATGTCATAATGGAAGAATTATTGCAAAAAAGACACTTGGCTCCAATTTATGGTGAAAGAACTCCACTTGCTTCAGAACTTGAGGATTATCTTGTTATTGATGAGGTGCCAGATATTTTCCACACAGGACACATTCACATTAACAGCTACAGAAGATACAAGGGCATTCACTTGATCAATTCAGGTACTTTCCAGACTCAGACAGAGTTCCAGAAAATTTACAACATCAACCCAACCCCTGCGGAAGTTCCAATTATCCATAAGGGAAAATATAGACATTTCAAATTTTTATGAGGTTATTTGATGAAAAAAAATATTGCTGAGATTATTGATGTTTCAAATGAAGTTTATGACAAAGGATTGGTTTCCGGCAAATCCGGAAACATAAGCGCTAGATTCGGAGATGTGGTGGCAATCACCCCTACATTGAAATCACTTTCAAACTTATGTGAGGAGGATATTGTTTTAGTGGATATGGAGGGTAACGTATTGACAAAAGGAAAACCTTCTTCAGAAGTCTTTATGCACTTGGAAATTTACAAAAAAAGATCTGATGTTCAGGCAATAGTTCACACTCACTCACCATATGCTACAGGATTTGCATTTTCAAACAAAAAGCTTAAAAGGTTAGAAGGTTTCGGAGCAATAAAACAGGAATATCTATCCTACATTGAATACAAAAAACCTGGAAGCGATGAGCTTGCAAAAAGTGCAAGTGAAGGTATCGGCGATGAGGATGTTTTAATCTTGAAAAACCATGGTGTAATCTGTGTTAGTGACAGTTTAAAAGAAGCTATGTTACTTGCGGTTTTTGTTGAAGAGACCGCTAAAACTCAATTTGTTACATATATGTTAAATTCAGCTGAAGATAATGATTAATCTTCATCTGAAACAACAGTTTTATTTCTGGATTCCATTCCTTCTTCAATCATTTTAATGATTAATCCTGATAAGGAAGTATCTTCATCGATTGCCATCTTTTTTAATTCTTTTTTTAAGTCTACAGGTAAGTTTATTGTAGTTTTGCTTATATCTGACATGTATAATAATTCAATTTAATTTAATATAAATTTTTCTAATAAATAGTTTCAAATACCATAAACTATTTAAATTGATTAGTCATATATATTTTAAATAATATAGTTATTTTACTTATTTTAAATATTTTATTTTGGAGGGAGTTATAATGAGTAATGATGCAATTAATGAAGTATGTGAAATACTTGACTATATTTCAGATAACAATACTGTTCCTCGTAACATCAGAGAAGCAGCAAGCCAATCTACTGAATTGTTAAAAGACGAAGAACAAGACCAATCAGTAAAAATAAGTACTGTTTTAGGAAAATTGGATGAAATCAGTAATGATCCTAACATCCCAGTACATGCAAGAACTTTAATTTGGGAAGTTCTATCTAAATTAGAAGCAATCTAATTTAGTTTTTATTTTTTATTTTATTTTGACACCGCTATTGAAATTGTAACGCCATCATAAGAAGTTTTTTTATAAATCAACTTAGAATCAAAACCTGCCATTATCAATGCTGAAGGTTCGCAGACACCCCATATTCCAAACTTTGACATTACGAATTCTGATTTTGCAACATCATTTGATTCAAATAGTCTCAATTTGTCAAGTTCAACAAAATCAACCGGAATGCTTAATTTTTGGGATAATTCCAATATGCCTTTCTCATCCTGTTTTATCTCAGCAGAAGCCAGTAAATTGATTCTTGAAACATCAATGTTCAGCTCATCAATTGATTGGGTTAATCCATTGTATATCTTTTCACATTCCTTGCCACGTCTGCAGCCTATTCCAACGACAATTTTTCTCTCTTTCAAAATCATTTCATGTTCATCAATGTGGACATGTATTTCATCTGTATTCACTTTTGATGAAAAATTAATTGACACATTAATTTCAAGTGTATTACTGTTTAGATAATCAAATAGATAATTGAAATTTCTGTTAGGATTTACGGTTAGTGAAATTTCTTTCCCATCAAGAATGGCCTTGTTGAAAAAAAGAATTTGTTTTGTATCATCAATTGACAAATACAAGTCTTTAGCAATAACGTCAATTCCCAATTTGTTGTTTACATCAGTGGATGTGGTTATGACGGGTGTTGCATCAATCAAACCTGCAATTTTTTCAGTTAGTTTGTTTGCACCGCCAAGATGGCCTGAAAGGGTTGATATTACAAAATTTCCATTGTCATCAACATTTAACACTGCTGGATCTGTAATCTTTGATTCAATAAGTGGTGCAATTGACCTGATCAATATTCCTGAAGCCATGATGGCAATTATTGCATCATATTCATCGAACAAAATCGGAAAATATTTTTTAACATTCTTATGATAGGAATCAACTTTTATTATTGTCGAATCGTCGTTAAGCTTTTCTTTCAAATCATTTGCCAATGTTAAACCTTTGTCAGATACTGAAATTAATGCTATTTTCATAATATCACATATAATAATGTAAATAATAATATAACTGTTATTGTAAATAAAATAATAGTTAATTTTGATAATTTGACAGCCTTTGAAATGTCATCTGAGGTTATTTTTTTATTGTCATCACCAAGTATATATGTTCCCTTCTTGACAAGTTGGATGTTGAGTGCACCTGCAGTTGTTGCCATTGTGTAACCTGAATTTGGTGAAGGACATTTTCTTGCATCTCTTCTCATGATTTTATACGCATTTTTTCCATCCAATCCTAATAGATATGCTGAGATAACAACAAATATTCCAGCAATTCTTGACGGTATGAAATTCAATATGTCATCTATTTTGGCCGGGAAAAAACCAATGTTAATCAGTTCATCAGTCTGATAACCCAACATTGCATCTAGTGTATTGAAAATCCTGTAAAACATTGGTATCAATATTAAAGCAAATAAATAATGGTTAACAGGATAATATAATGTTATCAATCCAATAATAAAATAGTAAAATACCGGTGCAACATATGAGTCGGTTATGTTTTCCGTAAGACTTTCAACAGCTGCTGAAACGATGAAACTTTCTGTCAATTCATCTGTGTTCCTGCTTACCAGGTATGAAACAAGTTGCCTTGCCTTGTCAATACTTTCATTTAATGCATTTTCCACATCAACAGCAGTCTGTAATAGCATATTTATTGAATATGAAGAAGATAATAGTATAGAAAATATAATAAATAATAATATAATATTATATGATGAAATTAAATAAATAATAAATAATATTACACTTGAAACACAACACACGCCTATTATAACCAACAGTCCTGAAATCCTGCTTCTTATTTTTATGAATATATTTTTGAAAAAACTAATCAATGATCCAACTATGACAACAGGATGTATTCTTGTTGGCAGCTCTCCAAATATAATATCAATCATTAATGATGCTATTAAAATTAATATAATAAATAAAAATAACTTGAATGAGACAATACCGCTCATATTTGTGTTAATAATATCATTAATTAAATTATTATATTCAATCATAGTTTAATATATATAATAAAAAAATAAATAATTTATTATAATTTTTATTAATTAAAGATGATATTATGGATATTGAAGAAAAAGTAAGACAATGGCTAACTGAAGAAGATTTCCTAAGGGAAATGAAATATGACGAAAATGCAGATTTCCATTTCATTATCGAATTTCCAAATGAAAACATAATGGATGTTGTCAAGCCTAAAGACAAGGACTGTGTTGTTGTTGCATGTGCAACTCAAGTGGCTCCTCAACACTTGAATCTGATGCAATCTTCAGATAAGAAAACACAAAAGGATTTCATCATGGAATTGAACTTTGGTTTGAATAAGTTTTTAGTTGATTATGAACTTCAGGTCAATCAGGATATTCTACAGCAATTTGTTGTTACTGATCAGATATTTGAGGATGGATTGACCAAAAATGAATTCATAAGAACTCTTAAAAGAGTTTTCAAGTCAAAATTACATTGCATATGGTTAATAGACCAGAAATTTGGAAATGTTTCTATCAGTGTAACTCCCTCCAATGAGAATGACATGTTTATTTAGAGAGGGAGAGGTGCATTGCAAGTGAAACGTTTACGAAGGTATATTCGAGATTGAAGGGGTATATTTCAACTGTAAACACTTGAAATTTATCTCTAATTTTTTTCCTTATTTTTTGATTTAAACGTCTTATAATTGTTTTTTACATTTTCATTCATGATTTTTCAAATTTTACACTTGAAATGCATGTCTTGATTTTGGGCTCGCATACAAAATACATTACACTTGAAACACACCTCTCTGTCTTTGTGTTAAATCATGATAATTTTTTCAGATGCTATTTTCAACAATGAATCTGAGGCCTTAAAATCATAATTAGTAGTCAATTTTTACACTTGAAATGCTTATCTTATATTTGAAATAGTACCATTTCATATTATAATTTTAATTTAATAATCAAACGTTTAAATTAAATTAATTGAATTATAATTATTTTTATAAGTTATTGAGTGAATATGATTTTCTAAATAGATCTTTATTGATTTTAATCGATTTAATTTTTATATTTTTTAAAATTTTATTACTCATTATAATGATTCGTAATAAAAAACTTTATTTAATATCTATTTAATATTATTAACACTGGAAATTATACTTACACATTTTTTATAATTTTGGGATTATTTTATAATTTTTATTAAGGTGAAAAAACATGTCAAATATTTTTGAGGATGAAAGTCTTTTTGGTAATCGCAGGCGCAATGCCATATTCAAGGATAAGAAACCATTGGATCATAGATTTTTACCGGAAAAGCTAGTTCACAGGGATGAACAGATTAGGCAGATTGCAAAATATTGGGTTGATGTATTGGATGATGTGACTCCATCCAATGTGACTTTATATGGAAAGACAGGTACTGGAAAAACAGCTGCGTCCAAATTCGCACGTGAACAGTTGATTGAAGCAGCAAGCAATGAACATGTCTTTGTCAAAATAGAATATGTCAGATGCACAGACTTCACAACAGAATACCAGGTATTGGCAGAATTGTGTAACAGGCTTGGTAGGGATGTTCCAAATCGTGGTTGGACAAAAGCTGAAGTCGTTAATGCATTCAGGGAACTCTTCAGAACAAATGCATTTGGAAAGAAATTGCACTTGATTGTAATTCTGGACGAAATCGATATCCTATTGGATAAGGATGGGGATGGAATCCTCTACACCTTGACAAGAACAGACAATGTTGCAGTACTTTCAATCAGTAACTATCTAGACTTTAAAAATTTAATCAAGTCAAGAGTAACAAGCAGTTTAAACGACAAGGAAATTGTTTTCCCACCGTATGGAGCAGACCAATTGGCTGATATCCTATCCGAAAGGGCTGCCCTTTCATTCAATGATGATGTTCTGGAAGGTGCTGTTATTCCTTTATGTTCTGCAATGGCAGCTAAGGAAGAGGGTGATGCTAGATACGCTTTGGATTTACTTAAAAATGCTGGTGAATTGGCATTTGATGAGGATTGTGAAAAGGTAACCAGTGATCATGTAAAAAGAGCAAAAGAAAGAATTGAACACAGCAAAGTCAGTGAAATATTGTCCACATTACCTCTCCAGCAGCAAAGGGTATTGGAAGCTATCTTAAACCTAACCAAGCAAGGTGAGGAAATAACTTCCGGAAAGCTTTATGATGCTTACACTGAAGTTTCCAAAAAGGATGCAGTTACCTACAGAAGAATTTTTGATTTCATCAATGAGCTTGAATTGTTGGGAATAATCTCAACAAACACCATTTCACGTGGACGTGGAAAAGGTAGAACTAATATAATCAAGCTTCAATGCGATGAAGAATTATTAGAAACAGCCTTATACTCTATTTAGGGTTGTTTTTAATTAATGTTTTTAAAATAGCCATTCTTACAGGAACGGCATTTGCTGCCTGGGTGAAATACTTATTGTATTTGGTATCGTCAACGTCCCCTGCAATTTCATCTATTCTAGGTAAAGGATGCATAACGATTAAATCCTTTCCTTCTAACATTTTTTTATTAACGATATATGCACCTTTAATTTTTTCATACTCGTCAATGTCTCCGAAGCGCTCTTTTTGGATTCTTGTTACATATAACACGTTAACGTCATCGATGATGTCCTCAATATTGCTCACTTCTTCATATTCAACATTTGTTTTGTCCAAATCAATCAATACTTCTTGAGGCATTCTGAGTTCCGGTGGTGAGACAAGATAAATTTTCACGTTGTCGAATAGGCATAAAGCGTTTGATAGTGAGTGTACTGTACGTCCAAATTTCAAATCACCAATCAATGCTATTTTTAGATTGTCAATGCTTCCTATTTCATTTCTTATGGTGTATAAGTCAAGTAGGGTCTGTGTAGGGTGCTGGCCTGCACCGTCACCTGCATTGATTACAGGAACGTCCACAATGTCTGAAATGAATTTTGACACGCCTTCAAGCTCGTGTCTTATTACCAAAGCGTCACTGTATCCCTCAAACATCTTGGCGGTGTCTGCAATGCTTTCACCTTTTGACACCGAACTTGATCCGCTGCTTGTAAATCCGATGCATTGACCATGCAAACGTTTCATAGCTGTTTCAAATGAGATTCTTGTCCTAGTTGAAGGTTCGAAAAACATCAATCCTAAAATTTTTCCCTTAAGTTCCTCTGAAATGTCTCTTGATTTAGCAATGTCCTCAAGTTTGGATGCCTCGTCAAGGATGTATTCAATGTCTTCTCTTTCAAAATCTTTTATTGAAATTATGTTTTTTAACTTAAAAATTTTAATCAACCCTTTTTTCAATCATAGTGTTCATGTAATCGGCAAATTTGTCTATTTCCTCAATGTTCAAAGTTGGAAGGCTTTCTTTATTTTTCTTATAGTCATTGATTAATTTATTTGTTTTTCTTTTTTCAATATAATTTCCTTCATCGGGATTCAATTCATAGCCAAAATTTGAGTTAATGTATGATGAGTTAACAAGTTCCTCTGTGAATGTTTTATTGAATCTGTCCTTATTCGCTTCACAGTTGATAATCAATCCCAATGGCTTTCCTTTCAATGTTTTAATGTTTTTTGAAATGTATAATTTTAAATCGCTCTGCACTTTACCGTTCAAAGCAGATCCTGCCAATATTATGAAATTGTATTTCAATATGCATTCGCTTTTTGCGATTCCAATAGGTATCAGCTGGACATCTGCATTGATCTTTCCTGACAATATCTTGCAGGACTTTTTTGTCGATTCTGTAGTTGTTGTATAGATTATTGCGATTTTCATATTATTCTTTCGATTGGCACAACGAGAATGTCACGGGCACCTGCATTTCTTAAGTCGTTTACAAGTTCGAACACTTGCTTTTCATCAATAACAGCCTGTGCCGCAACGGTTTTGCTTTCGGATAAAACTTCAGATATGGTTAGACCGCCCATTGAAGGCATAACTTCTTTGACCTTATCCAAGTCCTCCTCATCGACATTCATCATTATCAGTTTTTTCCTGTCAGCATCGAGCACACCCTTGATGCTGGTGCTTACAGCCTCAATCAATTGTTTTTTGGTTTTTAGGCTTTCATGGTTTGCGATGAGCTTGATGCTACTGTCAAGAATCACATCTATGATTTCAAGATGGTTCATTTTCAATGTTGTTCCAGTACTGGTCAGGTCGGTAATCAGGTCTGCAATTCCGATGAACGGCGCAGCCTCTGTTGATCCGCTCAACTTGACGATTTTCAAGTCAAGACCCTTTTCATTAAAGTATTTTCGAGTTAAAACAGGAAACTCGGTAGCCACTTTCATGTCTTCAGTGATGTCATCGACTGAATTTATGTTTGACTCTTCGGGAGCTGCCAAGACCAGTTTGGTTTGGCCGAATCTTAAGTCCAGCAGTTCGTTGACGTCTGACTCGCTTTCCTGAATCAGGTCCACGCCTGTTATTCCCATGTCCGCAACGCCGTCGTTGACGAATTCAGGAATGTCGGATGCCCTTGCAAACATTACCTCTATATTATCGTTGAATGTTTTTGAAATCAGTTTTCTGTTGTTTTTATCAATTAAGCCTAAACCTGCCTTTTCTAGGATATTTATGGAAGGTTCACTTATTCTTCCCTTTGAAGGAATAGCAATTTTTATCTTCATCATATCTCTCAAATTTTTTTTAATTCTGATTAATATATTGTAATCATATTATTAAATACTTTTTTTTAAGAGTATTAATTTTTATATGTTTTATTTGATAATCATAATAATAATTTAATCTTATTTTTAAATAATCGCATAATTTTGCAAAATATTTAAATATTAAGATATATTAAAACTTATTTAACTTATTATTAAAATCTCTTAATAATAAGTTTTAACTGAATTTATGTGAGGTGAAAATTATGTCTGAAATACCAAAAGCTCCTGTTGCTAGAATCATCAAAGAATCTGGTGCAGAAAGAGTAAGTGAAGATGCAAAAGCTGAATTAGCTGCATACTTAGAAGAAGTTGCTCGTGATGTTGCTAAAGAAGCTAACAATGTTGCTAAAATCGCAAAACGTAAAACTGTTAAAGCAGAAGATATCAAATTAGCTATCAAAAACTTATAAGTAGTTTTTAGCTAACTTTTTTTTATTTTTTTTAGGTGTTATTTATGAGCGATAATACTATTTTAATTAAGAACGCATTAATTTTAAATCCAGATAATTTCGAAAACAAGAAACAATCCTTATTAATTAAAGAAGATTTAATTGCAGAGATTGCTGATGACATCGATGAAGGCAGTGCAGACAAAATTATCGATGCAGAAGGAAAAATATTACTTCCAGGATTGATTAATACTCATACTCATTTATCAATGACTTTATTTAGAGGATTAGCTGACGATTTGAGTTTAGACAGTTGGCTTAACGATCACATATGGCCGATGGAAGCTAATCTTAATGGTGATTATTGTTATATCGGTGCTCTTTTAGGCGCAGTCGAATTGATTAAGTCAGGAACAACCACATTTTCCGACATGTACTTCTATATGGAAGACGTTGCCCGTGCAGTGGAAGACGCTGGAATAAGGGCAGTGTTGTCATATGGAATGATTGACTTTGGAGATGCGGAAAAAAGAGAAGGTGAAATCAAGGAAAACCTACAGCTGTTCAATTCATGTAATGGAATGGCTGACGGAAGAATCAAGGTGTTTTTAGGACCTCATTCACCCTACACTGCATCAGAAGAATTGTTACTTAAAGTACGTGAGTTGGCTGACGAGTACAACATGGGTATCCATATTCATGTTTCCGAAACAGAAAAGGAAATCAATGACAGTTTAGAAGAAAAAGGACTCAGGCCATTTGAATATTTGGATAAGATTGGCTTTTTAGGTCCTGATGTTGTTGCAGCACACTGCGTATGGCTAAGCGATGAGGAAATCGAAATCATCAAAAAGCATAACGTTAAGGTTTCACACAACCCATGCAGTAACATGAAACTGGCTTCAGGTATTTCTCCTGTTTCAAAATTGATTGAAAACGATGTCTGTGTTTCAATAGGAACTGATGGCGCATCCTCAAACAATAACCTTGATTTGATTGAGGAGTTAAAGACCGCTAGCCTGCTTCAAAAGGTAGCAACCCTTGATCCTAAGGTATTGTCTTCAGATGAGGCAGTCGAGATGGCAACTATCAAAGGTGCTGAAGCTTTAGGTCTTGAATCAGAAATCGGTTCCATCGAAGTCGGTAAAAAAGCAGATATTATTTTAATCGATACCAATTCTGCCAATATGGTTCCTGACAGTTCATCCTTAAGTTCCAATGTTATTTACTCAGCAAATGGTTCCAATGTGGATACTACAATTTGTAACGGTAAAATATTAATGGAAAATAAAAAATTGACTGTTTTAGATGAACAAGAAATTTACAAAAAAGCTAGAAAAGCTATAAAAGAATTAAAAGAAGCTATCTAGCTTCAAATTCTATTTTATTTTTATTTATTACAATACTTCTTTTCCACTCGTCGTTTGTTTCAGGGAAATCAGATCTGAAATGTGCTCCACGACTTTCTCTACGCAATATCGCAGATTTAACTGATAAGATACATATTTCAACCATGTTTATCACTTCAAGTGCGGTCACAAGGTCTGTATTGTATTGTGTATTGTCGCTGACATCCAGGTTTTCAAGGTCATCCTGCATTTTTTGGAGTTTTTTGAGTGCCTCGTTCAGGCCTTTTTCGTCCCTTACGATAGCTACCTTTTCCCACATGAGGTTCTTGATGTTGTTCTTGAACTCTTGAGGTTTGATTGAACCTTCCTTAATTAGGCTTTCAATTCTTTCAGCTTCCTGTTTGACTTGATTCTCATTGGATTTAAGTTCAACATTTTCGCATGCTTTGGAAGCGCTCAAACCGGCAATCTTACCGAACACCTGAGTGTCTGCAAGTGCATTACCTCCCAAACGGTTAGCTCCATGAACTCCTCCGCAAACCTCTCCTGCTCCGAACAGGTTTTTAAGGTTTGTTGAAGCGTCTTCATTGATTTTTAAACCACCCATAAAGTGGTGTGCGGTTGGAGCCACTTCAATAGGTCCGTGCTTGATGTCAACGCCAACGTTATCGAACTGCAAGACCATGGTCTCTAGCTTTTCGTCAATGTAGTCGTCATCAAGGTGTGAAATGTCAAGGTATACTCCACCGTTTTCGGTTCCTCTGCCTTCAATGATTTCCTGATAGATTGAACGTGCGACAACGTCACGTGTAGCGAGCTCCATCTTTTCAGGTGCGTATTTGCTCATGAACCTTTCGCCGTCCTTATTGATGAGCTTTCCACCTTCAGCCCTAACAGCTTCGGTTACAAGAACACCTTTTTTGGATTCTGGGGTCACCATTCCGGTTGGGTGGAACTGTATTTGTTCCATGTCCACAAGGTTGGCTCCCGCACGGTAGGCCATTGCGAAACCGTCTCCATTTTTCTGGAAGGTGTTGGATGTTACAGGGAATAATTGTCCAGCTCCTCCGCTTGCTAAAATTACGGATTTTGCCTTGAAATAAATTAAACTGGAATCTTTGAGTTTGAGTCCTGTTGCACCGATTACCTCGTCGCCTTCGGTTACGAGTGATGTAATCATTACTTCCTCGATGCATTCGATATCTCTTTTGATGATTTCCTCCTTGAGTGCATTTAAAAGTTCTGCACCTGTCCTATCTCCTTGGTAACAGGTTCTTCTGTAGGTTTGACCACCGAATGGTCTCTGGTCTATTTCACCTGATTCCTGCCTGTCGAAGAGTGCACCATAGTTTTCAAGGTCGATAAGCCTTTTAGGTGATTCGTTTACCAGTATTTTAACCAGCTTTTCATCATTCAAAAAGCTACCGCCTTTCATGGTGTCCTTTATATGAGCATCAATTGAGTCTTCCTTATCGACTGTTTTAAACACTGCATTGTAACCGCCTTCAGCCATTCCGGTACAGCCAGACCTGAATGAAAGACCTTTTGATACAATTATTGCCTTCAAGCCAGCATCATCAACTTCAATAGCTGCTCTTGAACCTGCTCCTCCAGATCCGATAATCAATACGTCTGTTGAGATAGTTTCTATATTCATTTCAATTACCCTGTAAAATTTTTATCGCTAATACTTTTGTTTTTCAATTATTATATAAATTTCTTAAAAAGTATTTATTTATTGAAAATCAATACTTTATAATATCGAATCTATATTTCTTAAACAAAACATTAATGAATTATAGCATTCTTTGATTAAATTAGAATTTTATTTAAAATTTTGATAGGTATATTAATTCTATTTAATTTAATGAGAGGTTATTTGATGAAAATTGATGGTGAAGTTACAACCGGTTTGGGAAAAGCTGCATTTTTCCTATCACAGGAGTTTTACACAAGTGAGTTCAAGAAGAATTTGGGGTTCGTCCCGTATCCAGGAACATTGAATGTCGTCGTCGACAGCGTATACCTGGAAGATATCAATGAAATCAAGAACAGCTGTGAAAACATCATCAAGCCGGACATGGAATTCGGTGCGGTCAAATACATTAAGGCGAAATTATGCGATAAGATCGATGGTGCCATAGTATTTCCTGCAAAAACAACTCATGACGAAAATTATTTGGAATTCATTGCCGAAAACAGATTAAGGGAAGAGCTTGATTTAGATGATGGGGATATAGTTTCTATTGAATTCTAATTAAGGTGTGTACGAATGGAATATGATTATAAGGATATAGCAATCAAGTCAATTATAGCAGGTATCGTTGCTTTAATAGTGGGATTGATACTTGCTTATTTCAATGTAGGTAAATTCAGTTTCTTAATACCTGTGTTCATTGCAGGTATAGTAATAGGATTTTTAGAAGACAGCATAGATTCAGCATTGGTTGTTGCCGGTGTGGCTGGTGTGGTAGTTTCAGTTCTTCAGGGAATTGTACCTCACTTTGTATTACCTCCACAAATTGCTTCACTGTTTGAATTTTCAGTTTTAGGCCACGTGTTTGGCTGTGCATTGCCAGCAGGTGTTGTCGCATTGATTAAAGATATTAAAGGCTAATATCTTTTTTTTCTTTTTTTACCGTAAAGTTTTTTATATATGATTGATATATTTTTTAATACGTTCTCAGGGCGGAGTGAAATTCTCCACCGGTGGTGATTTTTACAACAAAATAAGTCCACGAGCACAGGGAAGTGTTGATTTGGTGAGATTCCAAAACCGACGGTGACAGTCCGGATGGAAGAGAAGTAATAGTATTATAGTTATTTTTAGCCCTGGTTCTAGTAAATTAAGGAGACATTACTATGAATCACGAAACAGATTTAGATAAAGCTCTAGAAGCTATTAGAAATGGTGAATTCGTACTAGTTTTCGACGATGACGATAGGGAAGGAGAAGTCGACATGATCATCGCTTCTGAATTTGTGACCCCTAAATCAATCGCAACCATGAGAAATGATGCAGGCGGATTAATCTGCAACTGTTTACATCCTGATTATTGTGATGCAATCCATTTACCATTCATGGTGGATATCATGCAAGCGGCTACTGAAAAATATCCGGAACTTGCTGAACTTGCTCCAAATGACATTCCATACGATGAAAGATCATCCTTTTCAATTTGGGTAAATCACAGAAAATCATTCACTGGTGTAACAGACCATGACAGAGCAATGACCATATCCGAATCAGCATTAATGATGAAAGAGGAAAGATTCGATGAATTTGGTGGAACTTTCAGATCTCCTGGTCACGTATGTCTTTTAAGAGGAGCTGACGGACTTGTCAAAAACAGGCAAGGACACACTGAAATCGGTCTTGCTTTATGTGAACTTGCAGGAGTAACTCCTGTTTGTGTAGTTTGTGAAATGATGGATGGTGAAACCGGTCAGGCTACTTCACTAGAAAAAGTTCGCAAATATGCAGATGAAAATGGTCTCGTATTGCTTAGAGGCGAAGACATCATCAATGAATATTTAAAAGAATAGCTAATTTTTGTTATTAGCTATATAATTTGCAATGAATTGGGTAATCTGTTGGATTTTATAAGAGTTGTAAATACTGAAAACCACATATTTCCCATCGTTCATTCTTATTTCCAAAGCATCCCTTATTTCGGATGACTTTGTGATAGAAACTATTTTTGTAAATGGAATTCTCAACGTTTTGCTTTTCAACGCCTTTTCTATCTGGATGTTATCCTCATAGATTCTAACTATTTTCACGACACGGCGGTTCATATCTGAAGCTATTTGAATGTCTCCGTTCTCGTCAAAAACGTAATCAGGTATCAGACATGTTGCCTTCCATCCTTGTTTCATTTTCTTCAATACGTGGGCTCTGTCCTTTTTTGTTAGCTTGACTCCCTTTTCGGGGCTTAGGTTAAGTGCCATTAAATCACCTTGCTTTTGATTTCATCGAATGAGTATATTTTTTCGAATTCTACCTCACGGGCCATGCTCACTATCAAGTCAATGTCCAGGTTGTCCTCAATCAGGTTCATTGCATGTGAAGTGAAAAGCTCGTAGCGTATCTCGACTTCAGGGATGAATCCGCGCATGTCCGCTGACTTTAACTTAGGAAGTTTTAAAACGTTCTCGACGCTTGTGTTGTTCTTGATATACGGAACCACATTGTCGAATATATCGTCGTTGTATACCTTATTGAGAAGAATTGCCTCAACGTCGACTCCGAATTTTTCAAGCATGTTGGCATGTGAGACCAAATCAATTGCAGCAGATTCGATTCCGCCCTTGTTAACTCCTGATGCAAGAATCATAGGTATATTTGATGACATTGCAATTTCTGCAGCTGAAAACGGTACCTTTTCATTCAAAAGACCTGTGAACACGCTCATGACACCCTCAATGAGCACTATATCATAGTTGGAATTGTTAAGCCTGTTTATTGTAGACTCTATGTCTGCCCAACCCAGGTGTCCTATCTTGATTGAAGCGAAGTCCTCCATCTTTCCCTTTGTCAAGTATAATCCAGGTATTATGTCACGAACATCTGGACCCACTTTAAGAAGAGCCACCTTATAGCCCCTTTTTGTGAGTGCACCCGCAAGGCCTGTAACGATGAATGTCTTTCCGCTGTCGGATCCGTTACTTCCAATCATCAGGTATTTTGGCTTTTTGATTGGGTCAATTGAAGGTATTTCGATTCCGGTATTGATGCCGACCTCGCTTCTCAGGAACCTCTTGACATCCTTGTTTCTATTGTAGATGTCGTCGATATCCGTAGCGTCTATTTGTTCCAGGAGATTGTTTTTTATGATTGGATTTTCATCAAGGATTCCATGTATCATGGTACCGATAACGTTGCCGTCGTCATTGCATGCGCCTGAAAAGATGTTGTATTCCCCTTTCTTGTTGGTGTCGCCATAGTTCATCCTTTGAACCTGTGAGTAGAACAAGGGCTTTGCGTCCCCCTCAACCTTACCGTAGGTGTGGGTATGAAATCCGTTTACGTCTTCTGTCTGGCCTTTTGTTAAAAATGAGTTGTCGAACACCTTTGCCTTGACACGGTCGCTTGTAATCAACGGTGAGAAATTCACGTCAATCAGTCCAAGACCGGGCTTTACAATAGGCACAGGGGATTTTCTTCCTATGTCGATTTGGTTGGACAATAGCTGAAAACCTGCACATATTCCGACAATCGGTTTTCCGTCACGGGCCATCTTCCTGATTTCGGTGTTAAGGCCCATGTTAATGTCATTTGATTCAATCAATGTTCCGCCAGGGATGATTAACGCGTCAAGTTCATCGCTGGCATTGTTACCGTTAACAAGTCCGTTTTCCTTAACGATGTCAGTTGGTAAATTTCCAAAATCTTCAAATCCTGGAACCGCTCCATTGATATAAGCAAGTCCTATTTTTGTCATAATATACCTCTTGATATTCTATTGGAATTTAACTAATATAAAATTTAAGAGGTCTGTTTCAAGTGTAAAAAAAGTTATAAAAAAAGAATTTATTGAGTGTTTTCGAAAACACTCATAGCTTTGATAATTTTTTCGTCATCTAATGGTTTTGCCTGAATTTGTAATCCGACAGGAATGCCGTCAACTTCGCCTGCAGGAATGCTTGCTGCTGGAATACCAGCAAGGTTAGCTATTACGGTCAATACGTCGTATGCGTACATTTCCATAGGTTCCAATTCAGCGCCGATTTCGTGAGGAAGCTTAGGAACTGTAGGTCCGACAATCAAGTCAACGTTTTCAAGCATTGAGGTGATTTCTCCTCTGATGACTGATCTTGCTTTTAAAGCTTGCTTGTAGTATTTACCGCTGAATTCAGCTTCAGCAATGTGAGAACCGATTTTGATTCTTCTAAGCACTTCGTCTCCACAAACCTCTTCAATTCTGGAACCGTAATCTCTTCCGTCGTATTTTCTGGTAGCTGAGAAGAATTCCACATAGTTGATTAGGTAGTAGGTAGGTAAACATAAGTCAATGTAGTCAAAGCTGACCTCTACAAGTTCAGCGCCGGCATCAACCAACTTTTGGATTGCCTTGTTGACTGTCTTGTTGATTTCATCATCTGTAACATCGATGAACTCTTTACATACCGCAATTTTCATGCCTTCGAGGGAAGTTTCTCCTAACACTTCTGTGAAGTCAGGTTTGTCCCAGTTCAATGTGGTACATTCGGTTTCGTCATATTTTGCAATTGTATTCAATGCAAGTGCAATTCCGCTGACATCATTAGCTAACGGTCCGATTTGGTCTAGACTCATGGATAAGTCCAAGAGACCTTGTCTTGAAACTGCACCGTAGGTTGGTTTGAATCCGATTACGCCACAGTGGGATGCAGGGTTTCTGATTGATCCGCCTGTATCTGACCCGATTGAAATGTCACACATTTCTGCTGCAATGGCCGCTGCACATCCACCACTGGAACCTCCAGGGATTCTGCCCATAGCCGCTGGGTTTTGGGTTGGTCCGTAGTATGAGGTTTCGGTTGAACTTCCTGCTGCAAATTCATCCATATTCAATATACCGATGATTATACCGTCTTCAGCAAGGATTTCTTCAACAACGGTTGCATTGTAACTTCCAATGTAGTCTTCCAAGGTTTTGGAAGCTGCGGATATGATTAAGTCTTCAACATTAATGTTTGCTTTTATACCAAATACTAAACCAGCTAAAGCACCGACATCTTCGCCATTTGCGATTTTTTCATCAATAGCTTCTGCTTGTTTTAATGCATTCTCATAGTTTAATTCAATGAATGCATTAATTTCATCGTTATTTTCATCGATTACTTTAATGAAGCTTTCAACATTTTCTTTAGCTGTCATT
Source organism: Methanobrevibacter sp. (assembly GCF_017940815.1). Lineage (GTDB taxonomy): Archaea > Methanobacteriota > Methanobacteria > Methanobacteriales > Methanobacteriaceae > Methanocatella. The sequence continues at coordinate 14,989 of NZ_JAGAXX010000082.1, read as the reverse complement.
TCTCCACTTTTAATGGAGTTTAACTTTTCAATAACGTTCATTAAAACACCTAAATAATCGTAAATTATAATATTATTAGTTTATTTTTCAAGGTTTATATACTTGTTTTCTTTTTTATTAATAATTGTTTTTACTTTGTATAATTGATTTAACTTTGTTAAATTGCTTTAACTCTAAACTTAATGCTTTATATACTTTTAAATTTAATAATAATTTATTTAACTTTTGATTAAATCAAAGGAGTAATTATATGTCTTTTATTAACGAAATTAAAATTAAATTTCAACATTTGCTTGGATTTGAAAAATTGAATCCACTTAATAATTTTGATTTTGAGGAAACAATTGAAAAATATGAATCGAAGGATAATATTGTTTTATTCAAATCTGCATTTAAAAAACAGAGAGAATATCTTTTTGACAGGTATATTGCTCAGAATATTGAAAGATTCGTGGTTGAATTTAATTCCAGAATGGAAAAATTTAATGTATGTTATGTATATATAAGATTATAGGGAGGAATTTAATATGTTTAATGAATTAAACTGTTTCAATGATGAATTTACTATTAATGTTGTAGAAATTCTTTTACATTCGTACAGAAACGAGAAAAATTCAATTGAAGATAAAATTGCATATGAAAAACATATTAAAGAATTATATCCTAAGGAATTCGATGATTTTTTAGAATATAAGCAAAAAGTAGAAAGGAGAACTCCTAATTTAAAACAAATTTATTTTGATTGGATAGATGGTAAAATAAAAAAATTAGACTTTGACTATTTCAGTCCAGAAGGTTTAGACTTAACATTTATGTGATACTATGAAAAAGGCAGTCGTATTTGATAACTCAGGAACATTGATTGAAAGGTACAGGGTTGTCAAGGATGTCTTGAATGGCAATATATTCACTGACATCAACTCTTTGGATCTCATTGATTCAGCTGACGCTTTGGCCTTGGTTGTTCTACAGTTCAATACCAACAAGCTATTGGATTTGAATCCTGACACTTTGATTTCAGATGTTATCAGGGAGTATGGAATTGAATTTGACGTGAGCTTTTCAACCAGGCAGGTTTCAAAAGCGGAAGTCAAGGAGATTCTTGACAATGAGAAGTCCACCAAAATTTCAGACATTACCGACGGCTTTGACATCTTAAGGGAAAAGATTCCCTATTTCGAGCTGTGCAACGGTTCTGCCCTCATTGTTGACATGGATCTTGGAGTGGTTGCATACACCATCACTTCAGCGGGCAAGTTTTTCCCAAAGGTCTTTGAAACGGTCGAAACATTGAAATCCAGAGGAATTGAGATATTCATAGCTTCCGGTGACAGGAAGGGCGCCATCAACAGGCTGGCCAACATGCTGGACATTCCTGAGGACAACGCCTACGGAACGGTTTCCACTAGGGGAAAATGTGAGGTTGTATCCATCCTGAAGGAAGGCGGCTATAAGGTCATGATGGTGGGAGATGGCCTGAACGATGTTTTGGCTTTCAAAAAGGCTGATGTTAGCGTTTTAACAATTGAACAGCAAGAAGAGGTATCCCCTAAGATGATGGACAAGACAGACCACATTATCGAGGATATATTTGAAGTTACGATGATTGATTTTTAATCATTTTTTTATTTTTTCTTATCACTTATAAGTTATAACTGATATTTCAATGGTTAAAAGTTATAAGTTATAACTAATAACATTTAAAAAATAAATTGAATTATAGATTATCGATGACATCTTTGCTTTTAAGGATGTTATCCCAGTTGTTCAGCTCTATGATTGCAGTGTCAATCTTTTTAAGCAGATTCAAGTCAAGAGTGCCTTCACCCAATGTTATGTGCTGGTCTTTAACCCCATCGTTATCGTTGAGGTGACAATAGCTGATGTTTTTCAGTGAAAGCATCTCCTCTAGGTTTCCGCAGGTGTTTCCGTGACCTGTGTCGATTGTCAATGAACATCCGGTTGCCTCCTGAATCATTTCAATCTCCTCAACGGTGTTTCCCAGGAACTTTCCTCGCACAGGCATGTTTTCAACTGAAATCTCGACATTGGTGTTGTCGATTATCTCCCCTACGCTTTCGATTGCAAGCTCCAATGCCCATTTTCTAAGGTGTGGCTCGTTTCTTCCGATTATTCCCGGGTGAACTGTTATTGTATTTGCATTGATGCTTTCTGCATACTGTCCGCATTGTATCATTTGCTTTACGCTTTCAGCTCTGATTCCCTTGTTGAGGCTTGCGATGTTGATGTCCACTGTTGCTGCATGAATTCTCATGTCCAATCCACAGTCCTTGAACTCGCCATTGTCCTTTTCGTAGAATGGATCTTCCCCAAGAATTTCAACTATTTCAAATCCATGTTTTTTAGCTAAATCGATGATGTCGTTATTCGGTTCCATGAATAGAGCTAGTGTTGTAAAACCCAATTTCATGTTTAAATATAAGTAACGACTATATAATAAATGTTAACATATATCAAAAATTGACATATGGTGAAATATGATAGAAGAAAACTTTAGCGAATCACATAAGAAAGTCTTCAAGAACTTCTCCAACGGCATAATTCACAACTTGATACTGTGGATTATCTCAAGGGAGGACATTCATGGCTACGGCATCATGAAAAGGCTAAATGAGTTTTTTAGCTTTGAGGATTCGAAATGTGATATCACTGTAAATTCAAGTAAGATATATCCAATTCTATCCAAGATGGAGAAAAATGGATTTATAGTTGGCGAATGGAAAATAAATGAAAACAATAAAAGGGTTAAGTTTTATTCAATCACTGAAGATGGAGAAGTCTTTCTAAAGACAATTCAAGATCACATGAATAACATTTTGGATAACCCTTCATGGTTAGAATTTTTTGAAGACATGACCGGACGGGAGATTAACAAATGAATGCAATAGAAACAAAGAACCTGACAAAGGTTTACAGCAATAACTTTACCGCTGTTAATTCCCTTAACTTGGAAATTCCTGAAAAGACTATTTTTGGAATGCTGGGTCCTAACGGTGCAGGAAAAACAACAACAATCAAGATGTTGACCTGCCTGATTCAGCCTACCTCAGGTAAGGCAACTGTTGGTGGATATGATGTTCAAAAAAATCCTGATGAGGTCAGAAACCTCTTGGGAATGGTTCCCCAACAGGTAAGCCTGTATAAGGATTTGACAGTCATGGAAAACTCACAGTTGTGTGCGGACTACTATGGCGTTCCACAGGATGAAAGGGATTCTAGAATTGAGGATTTAATGGAACTTGTTGACATAAAGTATGCAAAGGACAAGCGTGTGGGTCAGCTATCAGGAGGCCAAAAGCAAAAGGCGTCACTTGTTGCCAGTTTGGTTCACAGGCCTGAAATCCTGTTTTTGGACGAGCCTACAATAGGACTTGATCCGACCACAAAACGCACTCTCTGGGATTTGATTAGGGAATTGAATGATAATGGCCATACAATTATCCTATGTTCCCATGACATGTATGAAGTGGACATGCTCTGTGACAATGTGGGAATCATAAACACCGGAAACCTGGTGGCTTATGACACACCGCAGGGCCTTAAGGACTCTCTTTTGGAAAGCAACAAGAAAGAAATGACTGAAGCTTTAAGTCAAATATCCAGTGAAAATGATGTATCCACTTCCACTAAGGAGGATATAGAAAAGCTTAGCTTGCGTAAGATGTCATTTTTACTTAAAAATCAAAATGATGAAATCATAGATTCAATCAGAAAATCCGAGGATGTAAAAAGCATTGAAGTTGCTCACAATGGACGTATAAATTTAAGGATTGACAGTTTTGACGACATGGCCGTTCAAAACGTTTTAAATGAAATCATCGCTTCAGGTGGTGTAATCAAGTCAATCACAACTGAAGAGCCTTCATTGGAGGATGTGTTTATCAAAGCGACTGCAGAGGTGAATGAAGATGATAGAGCCTAAGAAATTCTGGTGGATGATAAAAAAGGAATTGATTTCACTTAAAAGGCACCCTGCCAGATTGGTTTCAATTCTTGCATTTCCTATAATCATGATTCTGCTTTTCGGTTACGGAATGGGAGGGGAAATGACCGACTTGCCTATTGTTGTGGTTTCCCAGTCTCACGGAGATTTGACCGACTTGACACTTGACACCATCAAGGACACGGAGACATATCATGTGGTTGAGGTAATTGATGATATGGACGAGGGAAAGGAGCGTGTCGATTCGGGAGAAGTCAAGGCGGCTATCATATTGCCGTCCGATTATGACAAGGACTCTTCGCAGCAGAAATCCGTAACGCTTTATTTGGACTCTTCAGACCAGATGGCATCACAGATTCTTGAATCATCAACTCAGGGAATATTTTACAGATTGTCCAATATGGTCGCTTCACAAACAAGCGTGTCCACCAAGGATGCGGACATCGAACCGTCAGTAATCCATTCCTTAAACAACTTTAAAGATGACATCAGCCTGCACATTAATCGTATTTATGGAAACATCAAGTACATTGACTTTTTAGTTCCTGCAATATTGGGTATGACCATCATGATGAGCTGTATGATGGGAATGGGTGCAACCATTGCAGGTGAACGTGAAACAGGTGAGCTTGCAAGACTTTTCATGACTCCTACATCAGTTTCAACAGTAATCGGTGGAAAGATTGCGGCCAAGCTTTTAATTGAGCTTGTAAGGGCACTGATACTTATCTTCATGGCGGTGCTGCTCTTCAATGTCAGCATCAAGGGAGGTTTCCTCCAGACATTCATCGTGCTTGTGATAGGGGCGCTTTGTTTTGTCGGATTCGGTATCATGCTTTCAGCAAGAACCCAAACACAGGAGGATTATGCCCAAATTTCACTGCCGTTCTCAATGCCTATGATGTTTGTTTCAGGAGTGTTCTATCCGATTGAAACAATGCCTTGGATCTTGCAGAAGTTGGCTTATGTTTTCCCATTGACTTACCTTAATGATGCAATGAGGGGAATAATGCTTAAGGGTCAGACCTTAGGTGACGTATGGTTGGATTTGGTCGTGCTTTTAGGTTTCACAGTGCTGTTCTTTATAATAGGTGTGAAACGATTTAACAGGGATGTATAGGAGGTTTTCAAATGTATAAAAAATTATTAATCGCATTTATCATTGGTATTTTGTGCTTGTCTCCAATTGCCGCTGAAAATTGGGATTCATTTGCGGGAGGAGTCAATCACAATGCATTCAGGGAAGGAAATTCAGATTTCGTGACAAATCTTTGGACATTCAACATGGAATCTCCAATACATTCATCCCCGGCAATATATGATGATTATGCATATTTTGTATCTGACAATGGAATTTTAAAGGCTATTGACATGTCAACAGGTGAAGAGGAATGGGATTTGGATTTAGGGGCTCAAACAAATTCCTCACCTATAGTTCACAAGAACAGGTTATACATCGGATGTGAGGATGGCCTTAAGGCAGTCAACATTAACTCCCACAAGGTCATTTGGGATTATGACTGTGATAATGTGGCTTCAACTCCAGTATACTATGAGGATGTCATTTACTTCGGAAGTGACGACGGCCACTTGTATGGATTGGATGAGGACGGCAAGGTTCAGTTTAATAAGAATCTTGGATCTGACATTAAATCTTCACCGATTGTTGTAGACGACAATATCTATGTGGGTTCAACCAATGCCAAAATGTACAGCATTGGTACCGACAAGGAAAAGAATTGGGAATTCACAGCGGGAGATGAGATTTTATCATCACCGACATACGTCAACGATAGCGTCATTTTCGGATCAAATGACGGCAATATATACTGCATAAACACCTCAGATGGTGATTTGGTATGGAAGGAGGACCTCAACGATAAGGTCATTTCATCCCCAACCCTGGATAAGCATGACAACAGTGTGTTCATAGGTTCTGATGAGGGCAACTTGACCTGTTTGGATGTCCGTGACGGAACTGTTAAATGGAGCCATTCTGTCGGCGGCAAGGTTCAGACAACTCCTGCATTAAAGGACAATTTGGTGGCATTCGGATCTAACAACGGATTTTTATATGTGCTGAACAAGTACACTGGAGCAGAGGAATTTACATACAACCCAGGAACAATCCTGTTTAACTCAGCTATAACCTCTTCTCCGGTTATAAATGGAAACAGTCTCTTCTTCGGTGACGATTCCGGACATGCATATTCATTGAACATCGAGAAATATGAGGTTCCGGGTTCAACCCAGATGTACTATTCAATAGCGGTTTTAATTATTGTGATTATTGTTGCTGTTGTATTGGTTAGAAAGGTAAAAAGCAAAAAATAGTTTTTTTACCTTTTCAATAACTTTATAAAGTTTTATTAAGAATATTAAACTATCAATAAGGAAGTAATACGATGACTATAAGCAAAATGGAAATACTAAAAAAGGAAAATATGAATATTTCAGACAAGATTTATATTTTCGACACAACCTTAAGAGATGGTGAGCAGACACCTGGTGTCGCTCTTACAGTGGACGAGAAGATTCAAATCGCACGAAAGCTCAACAACTTGGGTGTCGATAAAATTGAAGTCGGATTTCCGGCTTCTTCACAAGGCGAAATAGAATCAGCTAGAAAAATCAGAGATATGGGCTTGGATTCAACACTTGTAGGTTTGGCACGTTCATTGCCTAGTGATATCGATGCCGTATTGGATGCTGGTTTGGAATATGTTCACACTTTTATTGGTACTTCCCCGTTGCATCGTGATTACAAACTTAAGATGTCTAAGGAAAAGATTATCGAAACAGCCGTTAACTCTGTCGAGTATGCAAAAGATCATGGTTTGACAGTAGAGTTTTCCGCAGAAGACGGTACAAGAACAGAAAGGGATTTCCTGTTTGAAACATTCAATGCAGTTGTTGATGCAGGTGCAGACTTTTTGGATGTTCCGGATACAGTTGGTATACTGACTCCAAATTTCACCCAGGAATTGATCACTGATATAAAAAGCAATTTCGACACTCCTATCAGTGTACATTTCCATAACGATTTCGGTTTGGCTACAGCCAATACATTGACAGCTATTGAATGTGGAGCAAACCAGGCTCACGTTACAGTCAATGGTTTAGGTGAAAGAACAGGTAACTGTTCACTTGAGGAATTGGTCATGACCCTCAAGTCAGCTTATGGAATTGATTTGGGATTGGACACTACAAGATTATATAGTTTATCTAATCTCGTGGGTCGTTTGACAGGGGTTAAGATGCCGGTCAACAAACCAATCGTTGGAGATAATGCATTTGCTCACGAATCAGGAATTCATGTTCATGGTATATTGAATAACGCTTCAACCTATGAGCCGATCTCTCCAGAGATGGTTGGACATTCCCGCCGCATTGTTTTAGGAAAACATACAGGAGCCAACGCTTTAAAATCAAAACTTAAGGATTATCATATTGATTTGAATGAAGAGCAATTCTGCAAGGTGTTTGATGAGATTAAGGCATTGGGTGATAGTGGAAAATGTGTAACCGATGATGATTTGGTTGCTATTGCTATTACTGAGCTTTCTTCAGCTCGTGAAACTCCAATTGTTTTAAAAGGCCTGGGGCTTTCTTCAGGTAATGGTGTTTCACCTACCGCTACCGTAAGGCTTGAAGTTGAAGGTGTTGAAAAGGAAACAGCTTCAATAGGTGTTGGACCTGTTGATGCTGCATTGAATGCTATTCGGGACTTGCTTAAGGATGATATTGATATGGAACTTGAAGAATATAACCTTGAGGCTATTACAGGAGGTACTGATGCATTGGCTGAGGTATTTGTGGTTACTTCTGATTCTCAAGGTAATAAGTCCACTGGAAGGTCCACTAATCAGGATATAGTCATGGCTAGTATATTGGCGGTTTTGGATTCCATTAATAAATTATTGTTGATTAAGAATTCAAATTTTAGTTAATTTTTTTATTAATTTTAAATTTTTTTTAAAATAATCCTATTTTTTATTATTCTTTTTTAATTTATATCTATATTCTCTTATTTTTTTATAAAAAATTAAGTTTTCTTGTCCTTTTTAAAGATTATTGGATTTTGTGTAAAATTTTATATACATAGATGACCTAAGTTATATATGGTGAGTTAATATGGAAAATAATACAATTTTTGTTGGTAGTAAACCTGTTATGAATTATGTTTTAGCAGTAGTAACTCAATTTAATGAAGGATCTAACAGTGTATTATTAAGAGCTAGAGGAAAAGCTATAAGTCGTGCTGTTGATGCTGCTGAAATCGTAAGAAATAGGTTCGTACCAGATTCAGAGGTTACTGATATTAAGATTTCTACTGAAGAAATTGAAAACTATAACCATGAAAAAACAAATGTTTCTATTATTGAAATTTTAATTGAAAAGAGCGAATAACTCTTTTTAATCAAATTTCTTTAAAACATTTTTATCAAAAAGGTATTTTGAAAGTAATATATTTGATGTTCCATTTCCATGAGCCTCTACTTTTCCTTTTGATATTGCTTTTAAAATGCTATCAATATCCTTTTCACAATCGACCAAACTATAACAATCACCAACAAATTTCCAGTAATGTGCATCGCTTGCGCCCAGTCCTGGGAGATTTTCTAATTTTGACAATTTTTTCGCCTTACTATTGCAATATCCAACAATGAATCTTGCGTTTTTTGTCTCGATTGCATCAATTTTTAAGTCTGTATAGTCGGTTTTGTGTAGAAGTCCATGTCTGTAGAAACAGTATGGATGGGGCACTATTGCAAGACCCCCTAAATCATGAATTCTGTCTATTGTATCTTGAGGTGATAGGTCACGAGGTATCTTTTCCTCACACCCAAAACCAAGGATATGGCCTAGTGATGAAGAAATTTCTATGGATGGAATTGCTAATATATCTGTGTTTCTAGTTTTACGCAAAACTTCACTTGTTCCGTCAACGGTATTGTGATCGCTGATGGCAATCACATCTATGTTTCTTCTTTGTGCTGTCTTTAAAATGTCATCAATCTTTGAATTTGAGTCGGGTGAATATTCACTGTGAATGTGAGAGTCCATTTTAAGCATTTGAATCTATCCCAATATTGTTTTTATCAGTCCAACGGTACCGGTCATCATCACGTCGCCTCCAGGAGCCGCATGATGCCAGTCGAGGTTTGTCTTTTCAATCAATTCCCTTTTAGGTCCGCTTACTATCACTTTTTGAATTTCAGATATTGGATTTAAGACATGTGCTCCATGTCCATGGTCATTATAGACTTCCTCATGGGTTATTTCTCCTGAAGCCAGTCTTTTGAGGTATCTTTCCAATGATTCACCTGTTAAACTAGAAGTGTGATGTTCAAAGACTCCTTGAATCTTTCCATCTTCAATGGATGCTGCTGTTGTATGTCCGTTTCCGATATCAATAACAATGTAGCTATTTAGTTCTTTTGCCACTTCATCGAAACACATTCCAGCTATTGATGCGAACTTGGTGTCCATTACAAGAGGCAACTCTTCAATTCCCTCGCTTGCTACTTGCCTTCTGACGGATTGCATTCTTGTGAAGTATTCAGGCAGGTCATCGCCCCTGAATCCGAATTCAAGTGGGGAAATTGGTTCGGAAACCTTTTCCCTTATCTTTTCGAATCTGAAGTCCCTGTCCCCCATGTTTTCATTGTATCCGTGGTCTTGTACAGCTATAGCAATTTTGTCAAAGTCGAACTCCAAATCATAGCCCAGCAGGAACTCAGACAATTTGGTTAGGTTGATATCGCCCAGTTTGATTTTGGAATAGGATTCGTAATCCTCGTTTTCATCAGCTATTTCTATTCCAAACGATTTGACCTGATTGATATCGTCACGTATAGTTTTAGCGCATGTTGGTTCCATTACAACCTTGTATCCTTTTTCCATATGTTCCAGGATTGTATTTTTTATCTTTCCTCCTCCCATTATGTCTCCTTCGAAATAGATGTCATTTTCAATGTCTCTTATCTGCTGTGAGATAAATAGGTGGGGAGATGGTAAAACCAGTTTTATTGAGTTTTCCAATTCTTTTTCTGTGTCATAAATCATTATGTCCTGTGTTCCTGTTCCAACATCTATAGCTAAAATTCTCATGATTTTTAATTGTTTTTTATATTATTAAAATTTTAAGTGTACATTTATGTACAACAAAGCTTTAAATAGTACATTATTCATACTTATATTCATGACTTATAAAATTGAATTATCCTCAGACGAAGTGCCAAAACAATGGTATAATATGCTTGCAGATTTGCCAGTTCCACTTCCAGCTCCAAAAAACAGTGAAGGTAAAGATCAGATTTCTTCATTACAATTAGCGTTTACAAAATCAGCTTTAGAACAGGAATTTGCAACTGACAGATACATTAAGATCCCTAAAGAAGTTAGGGAGTTATATATGGAAATGGGTAGACCATCTCCTTTAGTTAGGGCAAATAAGCTTGAAGAGTATTTGAATACACCAGCAAAAATTTATTTTAAAAGAGAAGATAGCTCACCAACTGGTTCTCACAAATTAAATTCTGCTATTCCTCAGGCTTACTTTGCTAAAAAGGAAGGTGTTGAAAGATTAACTACAGAAACCGGTGCAGGCCAGTGGGGTACTGCATTGTCCCTAGCTTGTAACTTACTCGACCTCGAATGTACAGTTTACATGGTAAAGGTCTCATTCAATCAAAAACCAGACAGAAAGAACATCATGCACATTTATGACGGTAATGTTTATGCCTCCCCAAGTGAAAACACCAAGGTTGGCCGTGAAATATTGGCTGATAATCCGGATCATCCCGGTTCATTGGGTGTGGCAATTTCAGAAGCTATGGAAGAGGCTTTGGAAAATGAAGAAGTTAAATACTCATTAGGTAGTGTATTGAACCATGTGATGTTGCATCAAACCGTAATTGGTCAGGAAATGAAAACTCAACTTGAAATTGCAGAAGAGACTCCTGACGTGATGATTGCATGTGCTGGTGGTGGAAGTAACCTTGCAGGTTCTCTGTTCCCATTCATTAAGGATAAGATTGACGGCAATTCCGACACTCAATTCATTGCAGTCGAACCTAGCGCATGTCCTACATTGACTGAAGGAACTTATGATTATGATTTCGGTGATATTAGTGGATTTACTCCAATGCTTAAGATGTTTACCTTAGGACACGACTTTGTTGCTCCTTCCGTTCATGCTGGAGGATTAAGATACCACGGTATGTCTCCAATTGTTTCCCTTTTAACTAATGAAGGTTATATCGAACCTAGATCCGCTCATCAAAGAGACTGTTTCAATGCTGGAATTATTTTTGCCCGTAATCAGGGTATAGTTCCTGCTCCAGAATCTACACATGCAATTAAAGTGGCTATTGATGAAGAATTGAAATGTAAAGAAACTGGAGAAGAAAAAACTATTGTGTTTAACTTATCCGGTCATGGAATGTTGGATTTGAAAGGATACGCTAGCTATTTCGAAGGAACTATGGAAAATGCTAAATAATCCTTTTTCCTTTTATTTTTTTTAATTTTTTAGTTATAACTTATAACTAAAATATTTTTTTCTTGATTAAGTCTTAAATCTTGTTTTATATATGAATTTCTTTTCACTTGAACTATAACTCACAAAGATTTCGATTGAAATATAAGTTATTTTTCAGTTCATTTAATCGTTTCTTGCTTCTCTTAAAATGTAATTTTATTCTTACCTTTTCATTAGATTAGTTGATGTATGAATTATTTTACTTATAACTTATAACTTTTAACATTTAACTTACACCTGTTACACTAATAACTTATTTGTGAAAACGAATACTTTATAAGATAGAAGTTATAAAATATAACTTATTTGTTAAAAGTTAGTTATGATAAGTTATTTCTTAAAACTTATTTTTTATAATTTAGAAGTTTTAACTTAAAACTTATTTCCTATCCCTTAGAAGTTAAAACTGATAACTTATTTCCTTTAAGTTTTAAATTAAAAGGAATAACTTAATCCTTTTAACTTATACTGGATAACTTAAACGTTATTCTTTAGAACTTTGAATTTTTAAGTTATAATTCATAACTGGTAACTTAAAACTTATCAGATAAAGGAGAATTCTTTAAATGAGTGAAGTAATTGCGGTGATGAATCAAAAGGGAGGCTGTGGTAAAACAACTACTGTTGTGAATACTGCAACATCCTTAGCGGTAATGGGCAAATCTGTTTTGGTTGTGGATATGGATCCTCAAGCCAATGCCACTACAAGTTTTGGTATTGATAAGACCAAAATAGAAAATACAATATATGATGCTATCATTGGGGATATTAATGTTAAAAAAGCAACAATTCCTACGTTTATTAAAAATTTATTTATTATCCCAAGTAATATATCCCTCAGTGGTGCTGGAATGGAGCTTTCTCAACGTGAAAATTATCATATTATCCTAAAAGAAACTCTTAAAGATGTTGTACCATTATTCGATTACATTTTCATCGATTTACCTCCTTCATTAGGAGTCATAACAGTCAATGCATTAGTAGCTTCCGATAGTGTTCTGATACCTATCCAAGCTGAGTATTATGCTCTTGAAGGAGTAGCTGATTTAATTAATACAATAAAATTAGTTGAAAAAAGGCTTAGAAGCCCCACTCCAATTAAAGGAATTCTCCTCACTCTATTTGATAAAAGAACTAGACTTAGTAAAGATGTTCATAAGGAATTAAAAAATTACTTTGGCGAAACAGACTTATTATTCAAGACAATCATTCCTAGAAATATTAGATTGGCTGAAGCTCCTAGTTTCGGTAAACCATGTTTAATCTATGATCCGGACAGTACAGGTACAAAAGCTTATTTAAAGTTAGCTAAAGAAATTCTTAAACGTGACGGAGAGGATTTATAATGGCTAGGAAAGGACTCGGTAAAGGATTAGATTCTTTAATACCTGATTTTTACAACGAAGATTTCGACAGCAATTCACCTCAATCCCTGGAGGATATGCTCAAGAAGAATGAACCTGTTGAAGAAACTGAGGAAGAAGTTATTGAAGAAGTTAAAGATGATGAAAATGTTGAAGACGTTAATTCAGATTCCACTGGAAGTGGAGAAGTCCAAGAAGAGGTCCCAGAGGAAGAGGAATCAGAAGAAGATGAAGAGGATGATAGCACATCCGAAGACCTACCTAGCGATGAAAGCGTTGAAGATGATGTACAAACATCACAAAAAATCCAAGTGAACCAGGAACATGTGGATGAAGTCATTGAAATTGTAGAGAAAAATCCAAGGATCACTTTATGGTCATCAAAATCTTCAGCAGTTTTCAGATATTTAAGAAAAACCGAACCTGAATTCAGCATTTCCAAGGAAGCTTCTGTTCTGATTGAAGAAGCCGTTGCCAAAAAATATCCTGAAATTTGGGAGCTATTTAAGGATTTATAATATAATCTATTTACACTTGAAATTATGGTGAATAGATTCTATTAAAATATATTTGTTTTAAAATTTTATCTATTATTATAGTGAAATTACCCATCATTTATTTTAAATTAAAATCACACAATCATCATTATAATGACAGTTTATTCTAAAAATCGAAAGTGGTTTGATATTCTCCACTTATTTTAATGTAAGGCTCTGCCCTATCCACTACAACCCCTAATTTTTTAAGCTGTTCTTTATTGGAGAATGGCATTTTTTTACGAATAGATATAATTTCACGTGCAGATTTCACGCCTATGCCTGGAACTCTTATAAGTTCGATGAAGGGTGCTGAATTTATTTCTACAGGGAAAATGTCCATGTTCTTTGCGGCCAGAATCTTTGGATCCTGGTCAAGTGAAAGCTGGTCATTTTCATCAAATACCAATTCCTTAACATTATAATGGTAATCATTAAGCAAGCTGTCTGCATTATATAGTTTAGCGGTTCTGTCAGTAGAACAGGCTTCCTTATTTCCGAATTCTGTTTCCGCAATTGGGGTGAATGCTGAGAAATATGTCCTTTTCAATTCGGAATTTTTGTATATTTTTTCCATTCTACTCAATATTTCTTTGTCACTTTCATCGTTTGCACCGACAATGAGCTGTGTGGTATGGGTAGAATTTGGATATGTTGTACTCTTGTGCTGTAGACTGTTGATCCATGACAACCTTTTCAATATGTCCTTGTTGTAGTCCTTGGTGGAGGACAGTTCAGCCAAACCGGATGGTGTAGCTGCTTCAATGTTTATGCTTACCCTGTTAGCAAGTGCCATTGCCCTTTTGATGTCGTCCTTGCTTGCCCCGGGGACCACTTTCAAATGGATGTAATCGTCATAACCGTACTTGTTTCTCAGAAGATGCACGGTTTCTATCTGCTTTTCCATTGTAGAGTCTACATCACCTGAAATTCCTGAGCTTAAAAACAGTCCATTTACCAGGCCTCGGTTGTAGTATCCGAGAAATGCCTTGGCCAGTTCTTCCGGTGACAGTTCCAATCTTGTAAAGTTTCTTTTTGACTGGTTGATGCAGTACTTGCAATCGTTTTTGCATTTATTTGTTAAAAGTGTTTTGAAAAGAGGAATCTTACATCCGTTATGGCCTATGGCCTCATAAATTCCGGGCAAGTTTATTTGAGAGCTCTTGTTATGACTAACGTAATCGCAAAGATCATACTGTGCTGAATCTGTTAAGATTTTCATCTTCTCTAGCGTAGTCATAATATTTATTATAATCCATTAATTATTAATTAGTTTCTTTTTTTTTATTTTGCATAAAATAATTTTTTTAATTAACAAATAAATTTTACATAGTTCATTTTTTTCCAATTTTTCTACTGATTCATATATTCAATTTTATTTTTATCATATATTCTTTTGAAATGTAAGAAATGTTATACATTATTTTAATTAGTAAAGTATTTAGGGGCCTGAATTTTTTAGTTCTCAGATAATTGTTGTATGGCCGTTTTTGAGTAGTATCCTTGTGATATGATTAGGGCTCCTAAAAATACATTTAGATATACGGTTTTTGCAACTGATTTTGGTGTGTATTTGTGT
>NZ_JAGAXX010000081.1 GCF_017940815.1 Methanobrevibacter sp. | reverse complement strand
GGACTAAAAAGAACACAAACAGAAGCAAAATTACTCGCAATATCACACAATTTAAAACGAATATACAATGAAACAATACAAAATGAGCTCATACACCATGAAAACAAACAAAATACCTAAAAATAATAATAAATTCAAAAACAAATTTTTAAAAAAATAATTAATTTTGAGTCGTCCTCAAAAAAGAAAAAAAAGAAAGAAATAAGATTTATGCTACTTTAGAGTATAATAAACCTATTCCTCTGTTTACAAACAATGTAACGAATGCTCCGAGTATGATGGAAGCGATTATGAGACCAATGATTGGAATCATAGCGATTATTCCTGTAATAACAAAAGCAATAATAACAATGACAACGGAAACTATTAAGAAACCGATGATGCTTCCGATTCCGATTTGTTTAACGTCAGAGAAAACTTCGCCTAATTGGAATGCAGCACCCATTTCACCGGTGTTTGCAAATCTAGCCATTGCAACAATCTGGAATATTGCAAAGATGAATGCAATGATAAATCCAATAATTAAAGCGACACCTGATCCAGCTGCAACATTATTAAATACAGATCCTGTAAATATGGATACGCCTGCGATGAGGAAAATAATAATAAATGGAATGATGAAGTATACAATACTGATAATTAAAACTTTAATTCCGTTTACCAAATCGCCTGCAAAGTCAAAGTCAGGCAATGCGCTTGAATGGTCAATTGCGTTTTTGACAACTTTTAAATTATAACCTGAAACGATTAATGAGAATATTAATGCAATGATTGCTGCAATTCCTATTATTACTGCATTGTCCATTTGGAAAAATGCGGAAAATGCGTTGCTGAGACCAGCAAGGAATACAAATACTCCTACGATAAAAAATTTAGTTATATCAGAAAAAGGATATTTTACTGAATCTGAAATAATTTCACTTAAACTCATTTTTTCACCTATTAATTTTTATTACTCCATTTAAGAGCAAATATTACTTTAAAATTTAACACATATAAATATTTTTATATTTTATAAAAAAGAATGAAAAAAATTACAAAAAAAGAAAAAAAAGATAGACGAAATTATTAAATTATTCGTCTAAACCAAAGGATTTTTTG
Source organism: Methanobrevibacter sp. (assembly GCF_017940815.1). Lineage (GTDB taxonomy): Archaea > Methanobacteriota > Methanobacteria > Methanobacteriales > Methanobacteriaceae > Methanocatella. The sequence goes on along the minus strand of NZ_JAGAXX010000081.1, from coordinate 11,950 downwards.
AGCAAGTCTGCGTTTACAAATCCTTCCTTGTATAATTTACCAGTGGTCAAATCGTTGATTACAACTTCTGCAGGAGCAAACATTCCTTTGTCGATTTTGTAGAAGTCGAATTCTGCTTCTTTAAATACGTCATAGAATGGTTTACCATATCCGTCAGCTGCGGAAGATGGTAATTGAGCTGCTACACTAGCGATGTCATCGCCTTCTTCGGATTCTACATAGTAGTAGGTTCTTCCACCGAACAATACTGCATCGTTGGTTTTACCCATAGCTTTTAATCCGTCCGGGTCGATTGGTGCAATAGGTGCGATACCTGCTGCATGTTTTACTTTGGTTACATCGAATTTGATAGCTTCTAGCATTTTGTAAGTTCCGTTTTCAACTACTCTTCCGGAAATTTGGATAGATCCAACGAGAGAAGCTGTAGGAGCTACAAGCAAGTAAACATTTTTAACGTCAACATCACATTCATCAGCAATGTATTGAGCAACATCTTCACCAGGCAATACGTCAGCTTCTAATGTTAAGATTGCTAAGTCCGCATCCTTGTCTTCATATCCGATTTCCTCATAGGTTTCTGCAGGTTTTAAAGCGATTGCTCTTGCAGGTCCTGAACCTAATGCAAAGAAATCTCCAACGGAAACTGACCAACCAGCTTTTTGGGAACCTAAGGTTGAAATGGAAGGTGAGTCTGTTTTGATTTTTACTGAAGGAAGTGCGAATTTTTCAGATAAATCTCCAGGAATTGAAATTCCAACGTCTGCAAGTCCACCAAGACAAACTTTAGTATAAAGTTCTCCTGCTTTAAAACTTCCGTCGACATTTACACCACAGTCAAGAACAGTAGCGCCATTGCCTAAAGTTTCAACAGCGATGTTTAATTCATCTGCTTTTTCAATCATTACATCTACGGTTTTTTTAGCTTCTACGTTTACACTTACCATAGTTTTAACCTCTAAAAAAATTTAACTTAAATATTAAGTTATTGAGTAAAAATTTATTTTTATTATTATTTATATTTGCCTAAATGAATCTGTAAAAACTAGTCATTATTTCATTCATCTTCAATCGGCTTTCCGCCAGGCATGTTTAATTTGGCTACCTTGACCAACTGCTCGTCGTCACTTTCGGAAATGATTCTTTCAAAGTAATTGGCGGATTTGACATTGGCAAGAGCAAATACTCTAATGTGCTGTGATTTAGCATTGAGAACTATGTCGGTCCATTCCTCATCGGTATCGATGTATTTTGCTATGTATTTGAAATTTTGAAGAATATGCGGAAGCTGCTTAGCTATCTTAATCAGAAATGCCTTGTTTTTGATTTTCAATATTGCAATTTCCCTGTTGTAGAAATATGATTTGAGCTCGCCGTTCTGCCTTGAGATGTCGCAGTTATGGTCGTTTAAGACAATGTTTGTCAAAATCTCCTCATCGGTGATTCTCTCAACTGCCTTTTCCTGTATGAATCTGTTGTGTGACCTTTCGCAAATATGGGCTAAAAGTGCTTGGCTATCAGTGGCGGCAACCATGAACAGTTGAGTATCATCATCAAATTGATTCAAGTCATGAGTCTTGAAAAATTCCTCATCCAAACTGTTGATGATCTTTTTGCGGGTTGTGATATCGGCATCGTTATTGTTCATTACAGTCATCTTGAACCATTCCGGATATTCCTCCAATAATTCGCATTTATCGAAAATGCCTTTTATGGAAGCTTCTTCGGATATCTTCCAATCCTTCAGGCTGGAAACATCTGTCAGGGAACTGCAGTTATAGAATAGCTTGTTCATTGATTTGACATTTGAAACGTCCAATTTTTTCATTGGAGACACATCTTCCAAATCACGGCAGCTGTCAAGCATTCCTGTCAATGAATCCACGTTTTCAATGTTCCATGACTTGAAGTTTGTGATGTCTGTCAGGGAACTGCATTCCCTGAACATGAACTCAAGTGAGGTCACATTGCTGACATCCCATTTCCTCAACGGTGAAGCGTCCCTTAGGGAGGTGCACCCTTCAAACAAACCGCTCATACGGGTTATATTGGAAACGTCCCATTTCTTCAAAGGGGAGATGTTTCTTAAGTTTGTACAGTATGAAAAGATTGCAAGCAAAGCCTTGTTTCTTGTCATTTTAGACAAATCCCATTTGCCCAATGGAGATATGTCCTTAAGGCTCACGCAACCCCTGAACAGGGCAGTCATGTTGAACACGTTTGACAAGTCCCAATTTTCCAGAGGTGAAATGTCTTCCAGGGAAATGCAGAAATCAAATGCGCATCCCATATCCAAGACGTTGCTCACGTCCCAATACTCAAGGGCGGAAATGTCCTTCAAGCTGCTGCAATAAGAGAACAGGTAGTACATGTCCCTTACATTACCCACATCCCAGTTCTTCAACGGTGAGATGTCCTCCAAGGACTCACAGCCTGAAAACATTCGTGATATGCTAGTGACATTGGAAGTGTTCCATCTGCTTAAGCAGGAAATGTCAGCGAGGTTTGTGCAGCCGTTGAACATGAAACTGGTATCGGTCACACCGCTTACATCCCATGATGCAAGTGTGGAAATGTCTTCCAATGATTCACAGCCTGAAAACAGTTCCTTTAAGCTTTCAACATTTCCCACACCGAATGTGACGATGGCCCTTAGGTTTTTCATGCCCTTATATCTGGCTTCAAGAGAGGTCTGGCCGAACAAGTCTTCACTTATAAAGATAATGTCTTCCCTATTTTTGACATCTGCCCAACTGGTCAAGTTTTTACCGTCCTTAAGGACAATCAGAAGATTAAAGTCCCCCAATTCGTAAATACTCTCCGTAGTTGTATTTAAATGTTCAAAATCATACAAGTGAATTTTTGCCATGCCCATCCCTTTCAAGTAAAATTAATACAATATAAAATATGTTCAACTGAATATATAAAATTGATTACAAACAATATTCATCAAAATCATCACAGACCATCAAATCATGACTGTCAGACAAATCGGAACAGCATTCCTCATAGCTCACACTAGACGGATTGTTCAAATGTCCTTAAAAACTTCATGCAATTATTTAATCAGTTAATATCTGTCAAAATGAACTTTGGACTCATCATATCTTAATTTGACGTCAGTTTCACCAATAGGATATCCAACACAAATGACTGAAAATGGAATGCAGTGGTCTGGAATGTTCAGATAATCCTTAAGCTTCAATGTACGGTCTTCTATCGGATGGAAACCAAGCCATACGGCACCCAAACCCTCATGGGTTGCCTGAAGCAATATGTTTTCGTTGCATGCCCCCAAATCCTGTTCAATCATCCTGTGGATTTTGGCCTCATTGAGATTTCCCACTGTCACAATCAGGTGTGATGCCTTCTCTGCAGGCTTTGCGAATTGGTGCATCTCGGAGATTGCCTTCTTGTCCTCATCCTTGGAAATTACGATGAATTCCCAAGCCTGCTGGTTGCATGCGGAAGGTGCCTGCATTCCTGCCTTGAGCAGGTTTTCAATCTTTTCATCACTAACCTTTTCCTCTGTGAATCTGCGAACGCTATGCCTTTTAAAAATCAAACTCATTTAACCACCAAACAACTCTTCAATCTCTTCTCTTACATACGGATAATCATTAACGTCTGTCAATACCTGCACCTGATCGCCATATTTAATATGGAAATCCTCTGTTGGAATGATGTATTTGCCGTTCCTGATTACGGACACCACAATTGCGTTTTTTGGAAATGGAATGTCCTTGATTTTGAAGTTGATGTAATTGCAGTCCAAAGGAACAAGATACTCACTCAACACATGTTTTGAAGGTTTCTTTACAAACTCCCTATTCTTATTCAACAATAATCTGTCATACAATGACTCGTAAATTGGCTCGTTTCCCAAAAGTGTCGGAATGACATATGCTATCAGTGAAACGATGACCATGGCAACCAGTGACCCTGTTGAACCTGACATCTCAGCCAGAAGAACTATTCCAGTGATTGGTGACCTTACAGTGGCCGCAAAGAATCCTGCCATTGAAATGACAATGAACTTATAAATCAAATCATGCTCAAGGCCCAGCGGACCGACAACAACGCTTCCAAATACTGCACCGATATATGCTCCCAATACAAGAATTGGAAGGAATATGCCTCCAGGAGCTCCTGATGAGAATGAAAACATTGAAAATATGTATTTCATCACAAGCAGCACGACCAGAACGCCCAGGGATGGAATTGTCACATCAAGCATGTCCATCATGAAGTGACCGCCATCGCTTATTTCAGGAAGCATCAATGCCACAACACCTGAAACCATGAAAACCAGCACGAACTTAAGCCATGAAGGAATCTTGAGGTTTTTCATCAGGTCGCTTGACCTTATCATGCCCACATTGTAGACATAGCCCAAAAGTCCAATCATGACACCCAAAACAACCAGTATCCAGTATGATTCAAGAGGAATGTCATATATGGGAAATGAAAGTATGGTGCTCTGTCCGAAGATTGCCTTGGATATGAAGTCAGACACGATTGCTGCAACAAGTGCTATGAACACTAAAGTCTTGTCAAAACCGTGATTTATTTCCTCAAATACAAAAATCACACCTGCAAGGGGAGCGTTGAACGCCGCAGTGATACCCACTGCGGAACCTACAAGAATCAGCCTCAGCTCATCAGTCTTTGATCCATGGAACAGCTTTGCAATTCCCTTACCTGCCATACCACCTATCTGAACAGACGGCCCTTCCGGACCTAATGACAATCCTCCAAGAGCGGTCAAGACTCCGGAAACGATTTTTGAAAAAAGAACCTTTGCCCAATTGGCTTCCATGTGCCCCTTAACCTCGGCGTAAACCTGAGGTATTCCGCTTCCTGCAGAATCGACTTCCCATTTGGTGAGCCAGTCAATCAAAAGGCCCATGACAGCAAGGGCTATAAAAAATAAGACAATATACAATACATTTCCATGTATTATACTTAAATAATCTCTCAAAACACTTTCTGAGCCTGCAAGCAAGAAGCGATACAGGCAAACCATCAATCCGGCAAAAATACCCACCATTGCACCCTGAACGGTAAGGCGGAAGATATATTTTGGATTTTCAGTTACAGATTTCAATGTCTTTTCAAGATTTTTCATCAATTAATATTTTATTATAAATCATATAATAAATTTTCATAATTTTCAACAAAATACCTGATGTTCTTGCGACCCTTGGTGTAAAAGGTGTGCCCTTCCTCTTCAAGCTTTGCCCTTTGGTACTCGATTCCTCCAGGATACTTAGGATTGAGCTCACCGTCGGCTTTCAAGGTTCTCCAGAATGGAATCCTGTTTTCCTCCCTTTCACAGCTTGCCCTAGCCGCAAGGCTTATGAATATTCCTGCAGTCATCGGACAGGTGAATTCCGCACCATGTTTTTCGGCTAAAAACTCACGAATTTCCCTAATTGTAATCAACTTTCCTTCAGGAATCCGAGCCATTATCTCATTATACTCCAAAGGAGGAGCGATAAGCATTTGAGTTCCACCATATCTGCCGATTGCTTTTTCATCAGTAATTTCAATGATTTTTGGCATGTCCTTAGAGTCTTCTAGTTTTTCATTAAAAGTTTTTCTAGCCATAATATCACCTAATGTAAAGTACTTTTTAAATACACCAGTATAAAAATATTATGAAAAATAGAACAGTTGAATTAAACCCTAACGTCTTTTCTTGGTACCGACAAACTTTGGGTTATAGTAGAGGCATCAAAATTACAAATATTAAAAATGCAACTGCAACCGCAAAAAATGCCCAATCCAATTCTTTACCTAAAACATAAGGATCAGTATCTTTTATATGATTTCCATGATAATATGGTTTTTTATTTGTTCGTCGATATCCACCATTCCATTTTCCCATATCAAAGTCAGGATCAAAGCCACAATTATCACAGTATGGCTCATTGTCCGCCAGAACAGAACCACAACGAGGACATGTTTTCATATCATCACCACTTTCAAGACATTTTAATATTTAATATTATAATAACACATTTATATACTCATTTATTAACAAAGCACTAAATTTTTATATGAAACATTAAATGAATTTCATTCATTAAAATTTATAAAAGTTATAAATTGTTCATTAAATTTTTAAATTAGATATTTTTAAATACAAGTAATCTACAAAACTCTAATTATATAACTATTGGGAGAAAATAACATGAATAGACAGACAAAAATTGTATTATGTGTTCTTGCAATATTCATTGTGGGCATGACACTAAGCGTCGCATTCGCAGAACCGGTCAATGCTAAGAAGTATAAAAACAAGAACAAGATTAAAGTGAAAGTAAAAGACGGAAGAAAGACAATCAAAGTAAAATGCAAGTATAAGAAAAGTTATCAGCAATACTTAGGCCATAAATATAAAAATGGTAAAAGATATGATGTAAGTATTTGTTATGAATACAAAAACGGCATGCAAAATGGTAAAAAAGGCTGGTGGACAGATGCAACTAATGGAGGTATGTCCGATGGGGCAAAAACAGCCTACAAACACAACAAATACCACCCAGTCACCAAAGTAAGATTACACTAATAAAAAAAATACAGTTAATTTAAAATAAGTTCAATACTTATTTTAGATTAACCCATTACCATTTACAATCAAATTATTTTAATTCTTAAAATTTAACTTCAATCTCCTTAATCTCTACACCATTGCTTACAGGATACTTGTGATAGGCTGCACCTTCACCATTACCCCATTCACTCCATTTCCATTCTCCATCCATATAGAAGTATGCTCTAGAAAGATAGGAATCCTTATAAACAAGCTCACCATTTTTATATAACCAAACACCAAATCCTCCAAGAGTGCCACCTTGCCATTTTTCTGCTTCTACCCTGTATTCACCAACAGTTTTAGAATATTTGGTGTCGAATTCTGGCAATTCCAATGATATGGAACCCGGTGCATCAGAGCCACTTGAAGACCCGTCAATCCTCAATACTTGTGTTACATTATCCCAATTATAGATTTCATTTCCGCTAAAAGTAGCAACAACATCATATTTACCTTTTTCCAGATCCAAATCAATACTTGCTTCACCATCAGAGTCGGTTTTGACCGTTTGATTAGTTAAAACCTCTCCATTTTTGTCAGATATAACAATATTAACATTTTCTTTTGTAATTGCAGTTCCGTTTAATGTCGCCAACTGTATTTCCAGTTTATCTCCTTGAGAAAGTTCAGGGTCACTTATAACTTTAACTTCAGTAGGTTTTTTTGAATTACCTGACTGTAAAAACATTGCTCCTGCAATAACAGAAAGAATAATGATTATTACAATCAAAATTATAATAATATTCTTGTTTTCCATATTATCACGTAAAAATCTAGATTATATATAAAAATTGTTGGCAATATGTATATAATCATTCCGACATGACGTTGTGACTTTTATAGCACACACATCTTCATTCACGGTTTTTAAAAATGAAAAGTTTATAGTTATTATTAATGAAGAAACATGAAATCTAGTTGGAGCTTCTCCAGGTGTTACCGCACTTTGCACATCTTATGAAATTGGTTGGTGCCTCATCTGCGGACCTTGTCTGGACTGTCCACCAATAGCCTTTTGTACCGCCGCACTTGTAGCAGGTTATCTTTGTTGTAGGCAATGCAACATTCTTATTGTCAGTGACAATAACCTTAGCCTCAGGATTCATCTCACCTTCCATGTGATACTGCTCCTCAATATCATCATTTGTGAGACTTTTTTCATAGCCACATCTACATTTAATCTTGCCTTTTTTAGGCATTAGCATTGCACCACAATCTGGACAGAATTCCATATAATTAAACACCCTTAAAAATTCGTAAGTAATAGTTTAGTAAAAGAAGTTTATAAAATAATCGGTTTGAAAAAAAGTTAAAAAAAAGTTTGGATGTGGAAGCTTAACCTTCCACCATTATCAGCTTACCCGTAGCAGGGTCCTTGTACACCTTACCCATTTCGGTATAACCTTGACCTGATGAGTTTGATGTGTCAGGTGTGTCGTTCAACTGCTGACCTTGGTCAACCTCAGTAGTTGTCTTTTGCTGCATCTGTTCCTGAATATTCTGGTCAGGATCAATCATTGCCTGCATGTTCCAGCTTATGATAACAAAAACCAGAAAACCTACAGCAATAACCAGCATAGCATCCACTAGGTTGGATGTACCAGCCATTGGGTCTTCTTCGACTCGTTTAGATCTGCGTCTACCTTGTTTTCTTACCATAAAACCACTATCTATTCATTCTATCAAGTACCGCATCAATCAAAGCGTCCAAGTCTGAGAGGTATCTGTCATACCATCCTGAACGGATTTTACCGATGAAGTAACATAAAGCACCTGAACCGATACCCACAATGGTTGTGTTGAACGCAACGGTCAGTGATGATGCCAATGTGTTGATGTCTCCTGCACCCAATGCAGCAAGACCCGGACCCATAGGAATCAATGTACCCATTAACCCTAATGTAGGTCCAATACGAGTAATAATATCAGTCTTTTGTAATGTATTCATGGTTTTTTCTTCTTCAAACTCGAAAAGCTTACGTGCAAGAGCTTCTCTTGAAGCGTCACCCAATTCGGATGAAGAAGCAATTTCGTTTAAAACCTTCTTTTGAGCCTTTGGTATTTTTGCATTGGAAATGACATTTTTCAATGCTTCAACGGATTCGGCCCTGTTAATGTCATAAATCAAATCTCTGATTGTTCCAACCGGAACCTTACGCCTTGAAGTATATTCGGCAATGGCCCCACCTAATGTAATGATTGAAATGATTACAATAACGAGCAATATGATCAATACTGGTATTGTCAAGCTCTGTGAAATCACATCAAGTGAACCAGTCAAATATTCTCCACCAGGTATACTTAAAGCCATATTCTATTCACCTACGTTTATTCTAAAATATTCCTGCCTCTTTTGGTTAAAACCATACCGCCAACAAATAGAATGGCAAATGCCACCACTATCAGCAACAGGTCTTGAGGAGAACTCATTGTAATTGGACTTGAAGTTTTTGACAATGCTCCTGCGATGTTTGGAATCACAATTGCTGAAAGCAAGAAATATGCACCTAATAAAAGCATGAAATTGCCCAAAACAATAGGGTAAGGCCTGTTGATGACCCTAACAATTGTGTTTGATGCAAAGTATGTCACAATCATGACTGCCACAAGAGCTGCAGCAGCATACCAGCTCAAGTCAAGTGAGCTGACACCGATTGTAGGAGCCACAATTAACACGCTTGCGATGATTGAACCAAAACAGCATGGACAAGGAGCGATGATAGCTAGAGAAGTTGCGGTTGACGTATTCTTATCGTGTATTTTCCACTCTCTTATTGTAAACAAACCTGCAATAATCATGATTGAAGCCATAATTATGTAAAATATTGTATTATAGCTGTAAATCGCCTGAACCAACTGTTCAGAGTATAGGGATGCAATAGCGGAAATGAGAATAACTCCACCACCATAAGCTATACAGATTATTGCAAACAATTTCTTGGACAAGTTTGCCAATCCTGAGGCCAATCCAATCTTTATACCAAAGACGAGAACTGACGCAAAGATACCGACTTGCCATAAAACACTCATCATATCCATAGTAAATTCCCCATAATCAAATTAACATTAATTAATTACAATTTAATATTAGTCTAATGGAATATATAAAATTTTTCAGACATCGATGTGTAAAAAAAACACCATCATTAATATTATATAAAAGGAATAATTAAAAACTTTTTTGATTTGATTGTTGAAAAGATTTAAGGTTGATAAAAAAGAAAATAATATCATATTAAAAAATTAATGAGGCAAAATATGTTTTGGAACGAAGAAATTGAAACCATGCCAAGGCAAGACCTTGAAGAATTACAATTAAAGAAACTTCAAAAGACTGTTAAAAAGGCATTTGACAAAATTCCTTATTACAACAAGAAATACAGTGAGGCTGAAGTTTATCCAGAAGACATTGAAACTTTAAAGGACATTGAAAAGTTACCATTCATCACAAAGGATGACTTGCGTGAAAGCTATCCGTTTGGACTGTTTGCAGTTGACATCAAGGAAATCAAGGAGCTTCACTCCTCATCAGGTACCACCGGAAAGCCTGTAGTTTCAGGATACACCGAAAAGGACCTTGACACATGGGCTGAAACCATTGCGCGTGGACTCACCATGATGGGAATCGGAGAGGATGACATCCTTCAAAACACCCACGGATACGGAATGTTCACAGGAGGTTTTGGAGTGCACTACGGTTCACACAAGGTAGGTGCAGCAATCATCCCTATATCAACCGGACAGACCAGAAGACAGATTGAAATCATGCAGGACTTTGGAACAACCGGATTGATCTTCACACCATCATACGGAATTCACTTGGGTGAAGTCGCAATGGAAGATGGAATTGACCCAAAAAGTCTTGGAATCAAGGCAATCGGATTCGGTGCAGAAGGATGGACCGAAGAGATAAGGCAAAGAGTGGAAGAAATCTTCGGAGCAAAAGCATACAACATCTACGGATTGACCGAGCTCATGGGACCTGGAGTGGGTATCGAATGCTGCGCTCAAAAAGGATTGCACATTGCTGAAGACATATACTACCCTGAAATCATCAATCCAAAAACACAACAAGTAATAGGAGAGAATCAACCTGGAGAACTTGTCCTAACCAACCTTGAAAGGGAAGGAATGCCTGTAATCAGGTTCAGAACCAAGGACCTGACCAAAATCACATATGAAAAATGTGAATGCGGAAGGACACACGCAAGAATGAGCAGAATCACAGGAAGATCCGACGACATGATCAAGGTTAAAGGAGTAGCTATTTTCCCATCACAAATCGAAAAAGCATTGCTTAAGGTCGGTGATGCAGAGCCTCATTACATGATTATAGTTACAAGACCTGGAACCCTTGATGAGATTGAAGTGAAAGTAGAAGCGTCCCATGAAATCTTCTTTGACGGAGTCAAGGAAATGATGGCTGTCCAAAACAAAATCGGAAAATCAATAGAAAACGAAACAGGAATCAGGGTTAAAGTGACTCTAGTAGAACCAAAAACATTACCAAGATTTGAAGGAAAAGCAAAAAGAGTAATCGACAAGAGGAATTTACATTAGGTGAGAATATGAAAATCAAACAACTATCAATTTTTTTACAAAACAGGATGGGAAGCTTATCAAAACCGTTGGAAGTCTTGACCGTTGCAAACGTCAATATCCGCGCAATGTGCATGGCAGACACTTCCGAATTCGGTATCCTAAGGCTTGTTGTTGACGACCCAGAAAAGGGAAAGGAAGCGCTTGAAGAGAACAATTTCCTAGTCAAAATCACTGAAATCATCGGTGTTGAAATGAACGACACCCCCGGTGGATTGACTACAGTTTTAGACATCATCAAGGAAAATCTAATTGATTTGGAATATCTTTACGCATTTTCCTATGACAAAGCTGAAAAAGCTATTTTATTATTGCATGCAGACGACATTGACAAATTGATATCCATATTGCAAGAAAATAACATAACCCTCGTTTCAGCAGAAGAAGTCTATAACTTATAGAACTTCTTTTTTCTATTTTTTTAATTAATATTCATTAAAATTTCTTTTTTTTCCAACAAATATTCAATAAAAGTTAAAAATACATTATATTTTCTAGATAATATTAAATATATTAAAAAATATAAAATTTATTTTTATAATGCAAGAATACTATGACCTCTTTAGGTCGTGGATGAATTGCACTGTTGTGTGTACTATCTTTTTTTAATAACTTTTATTTTTATTTATTTTGTGTTTTTTTGGATGTTATTTTTTTTTACATGATTTTTTTCAGTATACATTTTTTTTCATGTTGATTGTAATATTGTTTTGGGTGTGAAAAATTGTTCTGAGTACGTTATTTGATTACTTT
>NZ_JAGAXX010000080.1 GCF_017940815.1 Methanobrevibacter sp. | reverse complement strand
ATATTAATATTTAAGTTCCACCTTATATATTAATTTTACTGCTTTTAAATTAAAAATAAAGAAAAAATAGAACGAAAAAATTTCGAGACTCAAAAACTAGTGAAAATTCAAATCACACAAGTTTTTGAAAGAGACAAAAAAATGTTAAATAATTTTTTTCAACTCATTAAGATTGTTTTCAATGAATCCCTTATACTTTGGATTCGCCAATACCCTATACTGTTTTACGCCGCTTTTCTTGTAAGCTTCCTCCATCACGGCCTGCAATTCATCAACGTCACTGTTTAAAATCACATTCAATTTGGCCCTTTGGACATCATCCAGATTATTTAAATGGGATTGTATTTGGGATTTGAATTTAGAAACCAAATTTGTGTTCTTTCGGGCAAATCTTTCAAGCAGAAATGAAGGTGCCAACATAAAAAGGTTCTCATATTCCTTTACGTCTTCATAGGTAATCTTTTCATCCATATTATCAAAACTCGTGCAAATCTTTTAGGCTTTTTATCATTGACTCTCTTATTGCGTATTTTCTCTGAAGGTCGGTTAGGGAATCAACCAGATTGCGCCTGAACCTTTCGCATGCGTAATCGTCATACCTGAACCTGATTCCGTCATACTGGATGTCCATCAGAATCAAATAATCCGGTTCCATGACCTTGATGTATGCTCTTGGTTCATCCTCTTGAGGATTCAAAAGCCTTTCGACCTCATCCAAGTCCATCTTGCCAATTGCGACATCCACAAACACCCTCATCATCTTGCGGACCATGTTCCATAGGAAGGACTCGCCATAGATGTCAACGAATATTGGAGACAATGTATCATGCAGGTTAGGGAACTCCCTCTTGTGATAATCGTCCAAATCTACTTTTGAAATCTTGATATCATCAATTGTCCTTGTGGTGGTTTTTTGGAAACGCTTTGTGAAATTGGTGAAGTCATGTGTTCCATTGAACACTTCAGCACACTCCCTTAACTTGTCAACATCCAAATCCTGGAAAAGCATATAACGATACTGTCTCATCTGGGCGTATCTTGGCTTGAATGCATAGCGAACAGGAGCACTGGCTAAAATCTGAATATCATCGGGAAGGAAATTGTTGATTTCATTCACGCGAACCTCCTTTTCTGACTGGAAGCTGATCACATTACCCAGACTGTGGACTCCCGCATCTGTTCTTCCGGCAATCCTGAATCTTGACTTTTTCAAGTCGTCAATGTAGTCCAGCTTGCGCAAGTGATAGATTAGCTCCTCTTCAACTGTCCTGAGGTCAGGCTGCCTTTGAAATCCGTGAAAATTAGTTCCGACATATCCGATTTTTAGTGCTGTTCGCTTCATCAATAATATATTTACAATCATATAAGATAAATTTTAAGAATTAGAGGAGAGAGCAAATAGCTATAAACATTATAGCTATTTACATTATGTGACCTATCGATTGATGAATATATCATATTATTGGTAAATATAATCGATAATTAAAATTAAATTTTTTTTTTTGAAAGATAGAGTAGTTATATGCATATTATAATTTTAATTATCTAAATCATCCAAGTGTTTCGGATAATCTAATTAGTTGTTAAGAGTAATAACCATATAAAGTTAATTAAAGTATTACTCTTAGAATAGTGCTTTAAATTATTAACAAATAAATTTAATGCATTGTATACTCAAATATCTTATTTTACTACCCATTATTGAAAAATTAAGTAATTTGACAGGAATTCATGAGTCAATTAATACTCTTAAAAAAATTCAAAATCAACCATATTGTAAAATAAAAATTCTAAACAATGTTTTCCATGAATAAAAAGTAATGAAATCGTTTAACAAAATAAACTGAACTGAAATATTATTTTTACTGGAACAAACGTGAATAAAATAAAATTTTAAGTAATACTTTTTTGTAAAATAATACTACTTAAATTATATCAAAATTACATAATCATCCACATTCCCAGACAAACTTGTTGAAAAGATATCCCGTGAAATATTCTTTTCCATATGAACCGTCTGCAACTCTTTATGAGTATCAAGAGTGATTCTAAAGCCCATCTTTTTCCAGAAATCCAATGCTCCATCCAATGTCTTATGAGTATGGAGATATATTTCAGCGAAATGGTTTTCAAATGCAAACGCTTCAACCAGGTAAAAGAGCTTAGATGCTATTCCACATCGCCTGTACTTCTCATCTACAAACAGCCTCCAGATGCTTGCAGTGGAATTACTTGAATATATTCCTTCAAATTCATCAAAATTCTTATCGTAAGCCCTAAGACCTATTGTTCCAATGATTTCTCCGGAATATTCATCAATAGCAATTAGAAAAATGTTTTTCTCAGGTTCAATATAATAAGAATTTAAGTTTTTGATGTCCTTGTGATATGCTGGAACATACCCATAGCCAAATTCTTTTTCAATTTGACCAAAGAGAAATTTCTGAAGATTTTTAATCTGTTCCACATCATTTTCCAATTTCCTTATCAAAATACACATATTAAAACCTTCTAAAAAAGTATTACTTTTTTGAAAAATATGGAGAAATAGTAATACTTTTTTAGGACTATAAAAAAAGTAATACTTTTAATATCAAATTTAAAGATTTAGTAATACTTTATTTTTAATTTAAGCAACTTTAATATACTTAAAGGACAAAATAATATATAAAATTTGTTATTTGAAATGTGATAAAAATGAGCTGTTATAAATATTGGGGAAAACTTGAGGAAATTGCAAACAAGTTATCAGAATATGGAGACTTGGAAAGCGACCATTCAAAAATAGATGATGTTGACATTGATGAGATAATCGAGATTTTGGACGAAGTTGAAATCATTGCCCACGACAAGACCATTGACTTCGATTCCGCAAAGCACATTCTCGATGATGAGAAAATGAACAAGGCATTGAAACTGATTAGGAAATTCTATGTATACACTGGAGCAAGGCTTGAAAGGGAAAATGCAATGAAAATCCTTGAATCAGAAAATCCAACTGAAACATTGGACTCGTTCCACTTTTATGATAGATATATAGGACTTATTGAAAATGAAAGCCAATTGGCAAAATTCAATGAGGACAAGACATTTGTCTTTTTAGGATCAGGCCCATTGCCGCTCACATTGATAATGTTCAACAAGGTCTTCGGCTGCAAATGCATCGGAATCGAAATACAGGAAGACGTTGCAGAACTATCCAGAAAGGTTCTAAAGAGATTAGGACTTGAAAACAATATTGAAATTGTGGTCGGCGATGAAAATGCAATCGAAAAATTGGATTATGACATTTTGATGATAGCTGCATTTGCAGAGCCTAAAGACAGAGTATTCTCAAACGTCTGGAAATACGTGGACGAAAAGACACCAGTCCTTTACAGAACATATACTGGTATGAGAGCAATTTTATATTCACCTGTTCTTGAAACCGACACCAGAGGTTTCCATAAGGAAGTTATGATGTTGCCATCAGGCAAAACCAACAATACCTCCGTATTGATTAGAAAGATCATATAACTCTACCAAATGCCATCACCATACCTACATTAAATACCAACAACACCATGAAAAAAATAATACCGTTAAAATAAACCGATTAACAATCATAAAAAATGAAAACAAATTTCAATGTATCATAATAATTGACGTGATTTTTAATTAAAATTAATGAAAACTACCTAGACCCCATTAATTTTTTAATGTGCCAATCAGCCCAGAACATAGTAATGTTATTTGAAACAACTTCGCCCAAAACAATACCCATCCAAGCACCCCACACGCCAAAACCTAAAACAACACCAAGTAAAACTGCAAAAAATATTGTGAATCCAGTTTCCCTCATAATTGTTTGAAACATTGCAGTCAAACCTTTTCCAACACCCTGAAAAACATAAGTTGAAGCAACACCTACAGCCATTGTTGGATAATATATCACAATCCATGAAAGAAATCCTGTTAGCTCGGAGGCAATTCTTACACTGCTGCCGCTGGATGCAAACACCGATGCAATATCCCCTGCAAAGACATTAGTTATAACCATGACGATAATCGCAATGACTATTGACACTTTCATTGCATACCTATGGGCAATTTGAATATTCTTATAGTTCCTAGCACCATAATTTGCGGCTATTACTGAAATCAGTGCAGTCCCAATAGCAAGCAGAGGAGTTGTTCCAATTGTAACTATTCTCCAACCTGTCGAATAAACCGCAACAGAATCAGTTGAACCGACAAAAGTCAAAAGAGCTGAAAAAACTGCTGCAAAGAATGCATTGTTTAAAAGTTGAATGCTTGCCGGAACGCCAACTTTTATAATATCAAATGAAATATCCTTTTTAAAAGACAAATTGCTCAAAGTAGGATTTAGATAAGTGTCTTTTTTAATATAAAACCAATATAACAAAATAATTATTACAAAAATTGATGAAATGATTGTCGCAAGAGCAGCGCCTTTCACACCCAAGTTTAAGTTATAAATAAAAATGGGATCCAAAATAATGTTTAAAATTGCAGAGGCAATCATTGCATACATCGGACGGGTGGTGTCCCCCTCCCCTCGAAAAATGCCATACAATGCATTGGAAAGGATTATGAAAATTGACCCTAAAAGAATAATTACTCCATAATCCATTGCATAACCGATTGTTTGACCAGCGCCCATCGCATTCAAAATAGGATTTAACAAGCCCAATAAAATCACAGTTATTAAAATGGACACGACAACATCAACAATAATCGAATGAATAGAAGCGTTATCCGCTTTTGATTTATCATCCTCACCAAGATATTTTGATAATGCAAAGGCGGCGCCGGAACCCAATCCATTTCCAAAACCAACAAGAATCATGAATATCGGTGTGAAAAACCCCACCCCCGCAAGAGCATCAGCACCCAAACCTGAAACCCATGCAGCATCTATCAAATTATAAAAACTAGTTATAAGCAATGAAATAATCAAAGGAATTGACATCCTGATTAATGCTCTTTTAGGGTTTTGAAGCATTAAATCAACACTATTTGACGAATCATTACTTAACATATGTAATAGTTAAACATTATTCAAATATAAAATTAATTATTCAACATTAAAAAAAGAGAGAAATCCCAATATTAAATATTGGGATTTAGAGGTTGTTAATCTCATTGAAATACAATATGTCATCACATATGACGTCCAGCAACTCAGGGTCGTGACTGACTGCAAGTATTCCAATATTATTGGCCTTACAATGATTGATAAGCGCTTCCCATATTTGCACTTGTGTTACTGCATCAAGCATTGTACTTATTTCATCCGCAATGACAAACTTTGTTTTTGGATTGATGGCTCTTAATATACTGAAACGTTGCAATTCCCCACCAGAAAGTTCACTTGGCCAACGTGAAAGCCAACTATCCTTAAGACCAAAAGTATCCTTTAAATCTTGAGTGGGAGTCCATGACTCATTCAATATCTTTTCCATCTTCCATTTGGGATTCATTGTTTTTTCGGGATGCTGAAAGATTAATTGCACAGGATAAAAATCCTTATTTGGAATTTTACTGCCATCAATGGTTACCTCTCCAGAATAATTGGAGATGTAACCTGCCATAATCTTACATAACGTACTTTTACCACTTCCACTGTCCCCCATCAAACCGATGATTTGATTGCTTTTAAGAGATATGGAAAAATCTTTTAGGATTTCCTTTTTCTTATTATATGAAAATGAGATATTGTTCGCTTTAAGCTCCATTATTTGCCCCCTCAAAATTAAAACATCTAATCATTACCCCCTCATGTTCAATAAGATTAGGTTTAGTTTTTTCACATTTATCAAGACGTATAGGACAGTTTTCATAATATGGACAACCAGGAAGGTCTTCCAATGGTTGAACTCCTTCGGTTAAGTTAAAACCATTTTTTGGAAGTGAATTAATTAAGGCTTTAGAGTAAGGATGCAATACATTATCAGCATTTTTAAAGTTTTCAACAGTGTTGATTTCAATTACATAACCGGAATAAAAAATCGCAATTCTATCTGCAGTTCTTAAAGCAACATCAATTTCGTGAGTGATTAACAATACTCCCTTACCGTTTTCCCTTAGATTTTTAATGTCTTCAATTGTTTCCTTAACGCTTTGACTATCAAGACCAGGAGTTGGCTCATCAGCAATTAACAATTTAGGATCGCCAACCAATGCGGTAGACAACAATACCTTACGAGCCATTCCACCGGACAA
The DNA here is from genome assembly GCF_017940815.1 of Methanobrevibacter sp. Taxonomy (GTDB): domain Archaea; phylum Methanobacteriota; class Methanobacteria; order Methanobacteriales; family Methanobacteriaceae; genus Methanocatella. Next base: position 4,441 of record NZ_JAGAXX010000080.1, on the reverse strand, counting down.
CTCAAATGGATACATATCATCCACACTTTCATCCAATCCATATTTGCTAAAAATCTCCCTTTGCCTTAATTTTTTCTCATCGTGTTCCTTTTCGTTTTTACACTCCCCAATAGCTTGTTCAGACACTTTCATAAGAGGATCAAGGAAATTTACTGATTGAGGAATTAAACAAATTTCATCACCCCTTAAATCTTCTTTCAGCTTTTGGTCTAAAACTTGACCCTCATATTTAATTTCACCAGTTACATTAGAGTTATACGGCAAAATTCCTAATATTGAGTGAGCCAAAAGACTTTTACCTGAACCACTAGAACCTAAAATTGCTACGATTTCACCTTCACCGATATCAATTGTCAAATCAGATATTACCTTTGACTCATGCCTGTTTAATCCCTGAACATATTGTGTAAAAGATATTGACAAATTATTTACTTCTAATAACTTTTCCATAAAATCACCCATTAGTTATTCGCCTGTGAAGGGTCAAACAATCGTTTTAAATTATCTCCTATGATATCGAACAGCAATACTACAATCAGCAATGCGATACCTGGGAAGAATGCTAACCACCATGCACCCATTGCAAGATAAGACATTGATTCAGCCAATATGATACCGATTGCAGGTTCATGTGGAGACAAACCAAATCCTAAAAATGTTACACTTGACTCATGCATGATTGCATGTGGGAATACAAGCAAGGTTCCAACAAATATTTGAGATAATACCAAAGGCAAAATATGCTCTTTTGCAATCCATAATTTACTTTTACCAAATTTGCCAGACAACGCAACAAACTCAGATGTGTTAATCTGCAGTACTTCAGCCCTCAATACTCTTGTCAGGTTAACCCAATGTGAAAATGCAACTGCTATTATTACACCAAATGCCCCTTTACCTAATGCAATGGAAATCATCATGATCAATAGGATATGAGGTATTGATGCGAACAGATCAATTAACCAGGACACAAATGAATCAAGGTACTTATTCATACTAGCAACAAATGCTAAAATTGTTGCGATAATGCTGGAGATTACGGATGCTCCTATCCCAATAACAATACTTAAACTCAAACCTTTGATGGTCCTTAAAAACATGTCCCTGCCCATCCAATCAGTACCGAAGAGATGCTCAAAGGATGGAGGTTTCATTCTTGTAGCAAAATCAGTAGGCAAATTAACATTAATCATCGTTCCGCTAATGAAAATAACTAATAAGACCAATGCTGTGAGTGCTATGGTTAAAAGTGTTTTTTGCCTAAGATTTAGTGAACTAAACAAACCTTTATTGTACCATGGAGTCTTATTCATCCTCATCACTCCTCAATCTTGGGTCGACATACTCATAAATCATATCTGCTATAAGATTTCCTACAAATACAAAAATGGTGCTGACAATAACAATACCTAACAATAAAGGAACATCAGATCTTAATCCTGCAGCAACAGTCGCTTGACCTATTCCAGGATACGCAAATACTTGTTCAACAAGGATTGTTCCACCAAATAATTCATTGAATGACAAGAATTGAATTGTAATTGCCGGAAGCAAAATGTTTCTTATTCCGTGATTTTTAATTATTCCCCAAAAACTTTCACCTCTTGCTTGTGCAAACAAGAAATAATCGCTTTTTTTAACACTAATAAGCTTATCTCTAGTGTACATAGTAAGAGAAGCTATTCCAACGATACTTAATGTGATAGCAGGCAATATTAACCTGTATAACCATTGCCAAAATGTCACGGAATCAGATAATTGTCCTATAGGAACTGAAAGTCCAATAGGGAACCAACCTAAATATACTGAGAAAACCATTAAGAGCACTAATCCTATCCAAAAGGTAGGAGTGGATTGTAATATGTAACAATAAGTTTTAATAGCTTTATCTATCCAACTTCCTTCTTTTGCACCTGCAATAACCCCTAAACCAAAACCTACAACTCCAGAGATTATCCAGGACACAACCATAAGAGTGAGGGAAGAGGTGAATTTTTGAACAATTACCTCAGTTACAGGAACTCTATAAATTAATGAAAATCCCATGCTTCCAGAAGCCAAAGTTGAAAGCCAACCCATGACCCTTTCACCTAAGGACAGATTTGTTCCCCAATAGTTACCCATAATCGCCAATTGCTCTTGACTAACTATTCTTTGACCAAGATAAGCTTTAACAGGATCAATTGGAGACAATTGTATCATTATAAAACTGATTGCTGCAATAACAATTAATAAAATTAGTAATCTGATGGCTTTTAAACCTAAAAATTTAGCTAATTTTTTATTGTTAATTTTAATCATCTCATATGAATTTATTTAAAAAAAAAAGAAAAAGAAAATGATTTATTAAAAATAAATCATTTATTCTGTTGCGGTTTCATTAATACGGTTCCAATCGTAGATGTTACCCCAGATATCTCCACCGTGTGGGTAGATGAGGTGAGTACTATTGGAAATGTCTAAGTCATCACTTACAAAGTAAGTGTAGTCCATGGTTCCAATCCATAAGAATGGATTGTGGGAGGTAGCTTGTTGAGCTGCTTGGGACCAGGTAGCATATGAAGAGTTAGTTTCTTGAGCCATAGCAGCATCGATTAATGAATCAACTGCAGTATCATTAAGAGCACCTGGGTTGTCATAGCCGACAGCAGCCACTCTTGAATCATATTGGTGTTCAATTTCCATAGGGTCAGCAGAACCGAATCCCCATACTACTCCTTGACTGTATTTTACAGGGTCAATGTCATCCCAACTTCCACCTACTGGTTCAATTTCAATACCGATTTCTTTAGCTTGTTCTGCAACAGCTACAGCAATTGCTTGTCTTTCTGATGCTGCAGAGTTATAGTAGATAGAGAATGAAGCTTTTTGACCATCTTTATCTACAATTCCATCATTGTCAGTATCGTTCCATCCAGCAGCTGCAAGAACGGATTTAGCTTTATCAACATCACCATCTTTATAGTCGGTTTCAAAGGACCAACCTAATTGGTCAGCTACACCATTGTAATTTACATCACCGTATCCGTTTAATGCACCATCTAATAATGCTTGTCTATCAATACCGACAGTTAATGCTTCCCTAATAGCTGGGTCACCAGTTACATTGTTACCGATAGTAATATTGTCTTCGCTTAATTTACCTTCATCCATTTGAGTTGGTAAGGAAATACCACGTACATCAATAGAATCGAAGTATTCCATGTGGTATCCGTCTACGGTTTCATTAGCGTATGCTACAGGCACTTCAGCAATGTCCACATCTCCGTTTTTAACTGCTGCAAATGCTGCATCAGGATCAAGGAAGAGGTTGGTTATTTTGTCGAAGCATGGTTCTTTTCCATAGTAGTCTGGGTTTTTCTCTAAGATGAATTGTTGTCCTTTATCCCATTGAGCTAATTTATATGGTCCAGAACCGATTGGGTTTTGACCGTATGAGTCTTCATTATAATTAGCTTCAGGAACGATTCCCACATCAGTTAATTTGTTGATAAATGTGGAATCTGGTTTTTCAAGTGTGAATACTACTTTGTTTCCATCTGCTTTAACTTCTTTAAGGGAACTTAAATCTGCACCTTCACCTAATTCTTTAGATTTATTATATGAAAATGCAACATCGTTTGCAGTTAATTTAGAACCATCAGTGAAGTTAACATCATCACGAATAGTTACAGTGTACTTTTTGAAGTCACTAGAAATGTCATAATCTGTTGCTAAGTCATTTACAAAATTATTATCTTTGTCTCTTTTAAGAATTGTACTTTGAATAAGCGGTTCAGTTCCGGAATCGTGGTATCCCCAACCATGCATTGGGTCGAAACCAAATTCAGGTTCTTCACCGTGAGCAGCAACACAAGCAACTAATTCATTAGCTGCATGTTCTGTGTGCCCTCCACCTAAAGCAAAAGCACCGACACCGATAATTGCGATAACAGCCACAATTACTCCTATAATATACTTTTTATCCATATCATATTCCTCATCAAAAATTACTTTTAAATTTAAATTAAAGTAATATCGCAATGAGTATTACTAAAACTTAAAAAATTATTAGATTAGTAATACTATTAAATTAAAAGATATTACAATTAATAATTATAAAAACAAAGTATTTAAAAATTACTACTAAATCTAAAATTAGTATTACTAATTTGAAAATAAACTAAAAAAAGTATTACCTTTTTTAAAAAAGAATTAAATATTGAATAAAAGACACTCAAGTTAAATAAAAAAAAGTTCAGAATAGTTTTAAAACTATTCTTTTTTCTCAACATAGATTTCCTGTTGATTTTCTGCAGACGCATCGTAAACGATGTCTTCAGCGTTTTCCCTCATGTCCTGGAAGGTTGCTTCAGCATCTTTTTTAGCTGAAATTACTCCAGCCATTCCTTTTGTAGCCAAATCTTTAGTGGTTTGTGATTTGATGATTTTTGCACCGATT
>NZ_JAGAXX010000079.1 GCF_017940815.1 Methanobrevibacter sp. | reverse complement strand
TACACAAATACACACCAAAATCAGTTGCAAAAACCGTATATCTAAATGTATTTTTAGGAGCCCTAATCATATCACAAGGATACTACTCAAAAACGGCCATACAACAATTATCTGAGAACTAAAAAATTCAGGCCCCTAAAGTTATTTGTAGAGATTTAATTAGAAAATTTAGTTTAAACTTTAAAATAATGATGATAGGGCAATGGTTCTCATTTAGTTAAAACTTTATATAAATTTAAACAAATATTTAAGTAATTTATTGAGGCAATATTATGGATTATGATGTTATTTATATTGGAAGCGGTAATGCCGCATGGCAAGGAGGACGCTTTTTAAGAAAAGCAGGCCTTAAGATACTGATTGTGGAAGAAAGTCTATATGGGGGAACATGTGCAAACAGGGGATGCAACTCAAAGGCATTGCTTGACGCACCATATGAAATCAAGGCATTGACAGACAATTTTGAGGGTGTTGGAAAGTCAGGTAACTTTGAGGTTGACTGGCCGAGCCTGATGAAGTTCAAGAGAAAAAGGATAGCCAACATGGCACCATTTTTGGACGGCAAGTTCAAGGAATATGACCTTGACGTCGCTCACGGCAAGGGAGTCATCGTGGACGAGCATACAGTAAAGGTAGGCGATGAAACATACACTACAGATAAGATTGTCATATGTACAGGTCTTAAACCTGTCATTCCCGACATTCCAGGTAAGGAGTATCTTCATGACAGCACAGACTATCTGGACATGGATGAGCTTCCAAATCATGCAATCATAATCGGTGCAGGATTTGTCGGAATGGAATTCGCATCCATATTGGCCGAGGCAGGACTGAGCGCTGACGTAATCATCCGTGGAGACATGGCATTGAAATACTTCCACCAGCCATATGTCCAAAGAGTCATAGAAATCTTAAAAGAGAAAAACATTCGTTTCCACTTTAACGAGCAAGTTTCAGAAGTGATAAATAACATTGAAATTGATAATCCCGAAAGCAAGGTATTGAACTTTGAAAACGCTCAAAACACTGATGAACTTCTAAGGGATCCGGAAGCAAGAATTGACAACAGGGCATATGAAAACGGATTCACAGTCAAGTGTGAAAGCGGATTGGAATTGACCGGAGACTATGTTGTCGCTGCAATAGGAAGAACTGCAAACGTTGAGGATATAGGTCTTGAAAATGTGGGATTGACCTATACCAAACAGGGAATCAAGGTCAACGGACACCTTCAGACTGAAGTTCCAAACATTTACGCTTCAGGAGATGTTGCAGACACCGGAATCGCAAAGCTCGTCACCGTTGCAATACACCATTCCAAATACCTCGCAAAGGAATTGTTGGGTGAGGCTGATGAGATAACATATCCTGTTGTTCCTGCCGTTGCATACACCATTCCAAGAATTGCAACAGTGGGTGTTCCGGCATACATAGCTGAGGAAAGCGAAGAATATGATGTCCATACTATCAGATACGGTAACTCATACTCATTGGAGCTTAAAAACGACACAACTGCAGAAGCGAAAGTAATAGTCGATAAAGATCTCCAAATTGTTGGTGCTGAGATATATGCTGCGGATGCTGAAAACGTTGCAAACATGTTTGCATTCATCATCAACAAGAAAATCACCTTGGAAGAGCTTGACTACATGATATACGCATTCCCTTCAAGCAGTTCAGTATGCTTATACAAGTTACACAATATTCACTATGATTTATGATGACAAGAAATGAAAAAATTATCATTATAGTATTGCTATTGATTATAATGGTCTTTGGCATGCTGATTATTCAACATACCGTATTCAATAGCCCTAGCGATAATTCGCAGATTCGTCAAACACTTGCAAACAACAGCGATGATCCGGGCACTGTTGAAGTTATCCGAAACATAGGAAATCCTAACGGTGAAAGAATTGCATATGTTGTTGGCGTTCATCCTCTAGAACATCTGACACATGAGACTTTGGTAAAATTGCTTCCAAACCGAACTGATTTAAAAAATTGCTATGACATTTACATAATAAATGTAACTGAAGGTGTCGGCCATTACGGTGACGGATTGGACAACTATGAAAATCCCGGCAGGCAAAATGGCCAGAACCTTGCATATAAATATGTATATCCTGAAATACTGAACGGTAATTACTCAATGGCTATTGATGTCCATTCTAATATTGGTGCATATCCATATAAAACATTCGTTTTCAGCCCAGCTAAGGATGGATTGGGAGTCGATTATGCAAGGGAGGTTGCAGACAACTGTCCGAACATTGATGATTATGCTCCCGATACCACAACAAGCGGACCATTTTTGACAGAACCGTTGAACAATAACGGCGTTCCGGCATTCTATTTTGAGGAATACAGTTTCGCCCCTCAGGATGTTAAGGATTCACACATGATGGAATTGATTGATGCAATCGACAATTTAGATATATAGGTGAAAATATGGATTACTTGAATTTTGAGGATGAAAGAATCAGCTTCACTCCTTTAATAATGTATATTGATTACATTCATCTGCTTCAGGATGATTATTATAAAAAAAATTATGAAAACATCACTCCTAGGGATGTGACATATCTCATGAACATATTCTATCATGAAAACTGTTCTCAAAAAGATTTGGCCAATCTATTGTATGTATCCGAAGCAAATGTGGCTCAAATCATTAAAAAATTGGAAAAGAATGGTTATATTTCAAGAGTTAAGGACGTCAATAACAAAAGCCGTAAAATAATCAACCTGACAAATGATGGAAAAATTCTTGTTTTTGAATTGCTTAAAAACATGTATGAGTGGGAAGGCGAATTCTTTAAGGATTATTCTGCTGAAGATGTTGAAAAGTTCAAGAAAATGTTGTATGACTATTCACAAAAGACCATTCATTCAATCTAAAATTATATATATTCATTTTTACATAATATTTTACAATGACTTAAGATTCTTAAGTATTATGAGGTGAATATTATGTCTGACAAAGAAAAAACAATTGAAGCATTACAGGCTATTGTAACTGGATTATCCGCAAACTCATTTGGACACAGAATCCAATCCAAAATTTTTGCAGGATTAGGTTTCCAATCATTAGGAGACAAATACGCATCACATGCAACCGAAGAGATGGATTTCGTTGAACAATTCATGGACCGTATCCTTGACTTGGGCGGTGAAATCAAACAGGAAGCTCAAGAAGCTAAACCTGTTTACACAGACATTGTCGAATTCATTGAAGCAGATTATAAAGTTTCAGTTGAAGGAATCGCATTCTTAAATGAAATGATGGAATCTGGAATCTTTGACGCAACCACTTACGACTTGATGAAAGTATATCTCAAGGACGAAGAGGAAGACATGTACTGGAGCGAACAACAATTAGACTTATGCAAAATGATTGGTAAACAAAACTACTTGACCCAATTGTTAATCAATGATCAAACTGCAGCAGAATAGATATTATGAAAATCAAATCAATCAAAACAGTTGAAAATGGGTTCATGAGGCAAGGTTTCGCCTTTGGCGGTGAAGAAGGACCGGACAAGTTTGACAATTCTGTATTATACCGTTCCAATATCCAAAATTATCTGATTGATACTGGCGATGATGTAATTCTTGTTGACACAGGTGTGCCAAGCACATTTCCTATAAACGAACCAGATGAATCCACCCCATTGTTTATGGGAGACGTGACCTTTGACTATGTAGAAGAGCTTGAAAAGTTAGGCTATAAAAAAGAGGATGTCACTAAAATCATATTAACTCACAAGCATATTGACCATTCAGGGGAAGTTCAGAAGTTCCCTAATGCAAAAGTGTACCTCTCCAAAACCGAAGCCGGTGAATTGAACTATGAAGGTGAAAATATAGAAGCTGTTGAATTCACTGACGGTGCATATCATAACTTCGAAAAGTCACAAATAATCGTTGACGGCGTATATTTAATCGAAGCTATTGGACATACAACAGGTAACAGTCTGGTAATTGCAGAGGACGATGGATTATTCTACATGTTCCAAGGAGATATCACATATACTGATGAGGCATTGTACGAAAACAAGCTTTCTGTCGTGTTTGAAGATATCGAAAAGGCACGTGAAACATTGGATGAAGTACGTGAATTCGTCAAGAATAATCCTACTGTTTACTTGTCAACACACACTCCTTACGGCAGTGAAAACCTAGAAAACAAGGCTGTTGTTGATTTGGAAAATCCTCCTGAAAGTATTTATTATGAATAGATGCTTTCTTTTTTTACTTATTTTGAGTTAAATGAAAATATTATATTATACTTCTACTGGCAATAATCTGTATATTGCAAAAAAACTTGGTGGAGAGCTATTAAGCATTCCCCAACTGATGAAAAACGATGAAATTGGCATAGAAGATGAATCCATTGGAATTATTTTTCCCGTATTTTTTGCAACATCCCCAAAAACATTAAGGGAATTTGTTGAAAAGGCAAACATTAAAACTGATTATCTCTTTTTGATAACTTCTTATGGTTCCGATGGTGACCAGAATGCATTAAGGATAATGAAGGAGACATTGAACCGCAGAGGAATTCATGTAAACTATACCAATTCAGTTCTGATGATAGATAACTTCCTGCCTGTATTTGATATGGCCAAAGAAAAGGAGCTTAAAAAGGATTTGGATATCGATGGGCAAATTGAGCCAATCAAGGAAGATATTTTAAATAAAAAAGATTACATCCTAGATAAGGAGATGTTTGAAGCCGCTCCAAACATAGAGGAGATACTGGAAACCACAATGACCAGCAAGTATCATATTCAGGTAGGTGACGAATGCAGCAACTGCAGAATATGCACTCGCGTATGTCCAAGAGGCAATATTGAGTTAATTGACGATAAGCCAGTAATTGGAGACAGCTGCGATTTCTGCCTAGGATGTGTGCAGCATTGCAAAACACATACTTTATATATCAACGATGAGTTGAATCCTGATGAAAGGTACAGAAATCCAAATATTAAAATCTCAGAAATTATCAAAAGTAATAATGTGATAAAATGAAGGTTAACATTAAGAATCATACAATGATGTATCCCGCTCCAGCTGTGGTTGCAAGTGCCTATGATGAAGATGGAAATGCTGATGCTTGTACCTTGGCCTTTGCGACAATGTGCTCTCATCATCCTCCGGCCGTGATGATTGCAATAAACTCAACACTGAAAAGAAAGACCTTGAAAAGCATTCTGCACACAAAAGAGTTCTGTGTCGGTTTTCCAAGTGCCGAACACATGGCTGAAGTCGATTATTTAGGTATTGAAACAGGTTATAATGCAGATAAATTGGCCAAAGTTAACTTTAATCATCACAAGGCCGAAAAAGTAAATGCACCAATCATCGATGAGTTCAAGGTGTCTGTAGAATGCAAGGTAATGCATATTGCGGAAGTCGGTTCACACACTCAAATCACAGGTGAAATAGTCAACGTTCAGGCTGAGGAGGAGGTATTGGATGATAAAAACAAGATTGTTTTTGAAAAGCTTGACCCTCTAGTGTATGATGACATAACTCATTCTTATTTTAAGGCCGGTGAAAAAATAGATGATGCATTTAAGCCGGGTATCAAGTTCAGATAACTGTTAAAATTAGATTCCATGCATGCATATCTATTTAAGGATATAAATTATACTCTTTACTAGTGATTTAATATGGAATCTAAAATCAATGTTAATGGCATAAGCATTGCCGTTAAAGAGGAAGGTACTGGTCCGGATATGGTATTGATTCATGGAATTTTTGCCACAAAGGAAATCATGAATCCGCTATTCAACCATTACAAACAGAATTATCATGTCATATCCTATGATGTTCGTGGACATGGGGAAAGCGACAAGCCAGAAAGCTTCAATTTGGACAGTCATGCAGATGACTTAAAAGCAATTATTGAGTATTTTGACCTTAAAAAACCGGTCGTTGTCGGCCTTTCCATGGGATCTTACATCACCTTGACCGCAGCTGAGAAATATCCATCAATGATGTCAAAAATAGTTCTTATTGGTGTTAGGGGTGAAGGCAAGATTTCACTGATGGAAAAGGCAATTGAGGAAAATGACGGCAATGCCAATATCGACTTAAAGGAAATGGGTCGATTGATTTCAAGAAGGGTATATCCGCCAAACACCACTCCCGAACAGATTGTTGAATACTATAAGGGGAACCGTGGAAAAACAGAATTGACCAATGAGGAGCGTAAAAACATCTATGTTTCATTGGCCCACTATGATATGATGAGCGATATCGATAAGGTAGATATACCTGTATTGCTGTTGGTTGGTGAGTTTGATGGTCTCAATCCGCCTAGCGAGTCAGAAAAAGTTGCAAATGCATTGAATGATTCTCAATTGGAAATCATTGATGGTGCGGGTCATATAATATTTTTTGAAAAGAAAGAGGTTGTCATTAGTTTAATTGATTCTTTTATTGATAAATGAAGAAAATAAAGAAATTATTCGGAATCTTCTTCATCTTTCATTTTTTCTTTTAGGTTTTCAATTCCTATAATCATAATTTTTACCTCCATATTTTTGTTCTTTGGTATTATGTAGTTTTTCATTATATATAAATATTTAGGCATACCTAAATTTCATAATATTTTAACATTATTGTGCAAGAATTCTCCGGCTTTTTTAAGCCGGGAGATGAATTGCACTTTTAAGGGGGTTTGTTGTATTTTTGGAATTTTTTTTGCAAAATTAAAAAATTATTGTATTACTTTCCAAATGCTCTTAGATAATCTCTATTTATTATAAAGGTATATAAGTTGTTATATGAAAAGAAAACATGTTTTTTTTTGATGT
>NZ_JAGAXX010000078.1 GCF_017940815.1 Methanobrevibacter sp. | reverse complement strand
CTGTGATGTATGTGGGCTTCCTGAAGAACTTTGTGTTTGTGAAGAAATTGCACGTGAAGTTCAAACTCTAAAAGTTTTTACAGTTAGAAGAAGATTCGGAAAACTCATGACTATTATCGAAGGTATAGATGAACACGATATTGATATTAAAGAGCTCACTAAAACTCTCAAAGCAAAATGTGCTTGTGGAGGAACAGCTAAAAACGGTCAAATAGAACTTCAAGGTGATCACAAAGTTAAAGTGAAACAAGTTTTATCTGATATGGGTTTCTCTTCCGACACTATTGAGATTCGTGAATCTAAGAAGAACAATAAGAAAAGAAGGTAATTCATCTATTCGATATGTTTTTCAATAATTTTGTAATTTTACTGCATAATTTATTGTAAATGTTACATTAAGAGATTGGGATTATGATTACATCAAAAAACTTAGTTCATCATGAATTCATCGGTTTGAATGTTCATGTAACAAGTAATAAGAATGAATCTCTTAATTTAAAAGGAACTATAATTGATGAGACAAAAAATACCATTAAAATTGAAGGAAATGACAATATAGAAAGGGTTATTCCTAAAAAAGGTTCTATATTTGTCTTTGAAATTCCTAACGGGGAAAAAATAGAAGTTGATGGTAATATTTTGTCTATTCGTCCTGAAGATAGAATAAAAAAAAGATTTAAAAAAATATAAATGGTGATAATATGGTTGGGCTTAACGTTCAAGAACCAGAAACTACATGTGATGATCCTAACTGCCCTTTCCACGGAACCTTGCCTGTAAGAGGTCAAGTTCTTGAAGGTGTTGTTGTAAGTAACAAAGCAGAAAGGACTATTACTGTTGAACGTAGTTACTATAAATTCATTAAAAAATATGAAAGATACGAAAAGAGGAAATCTAAAATCAATGTTCACAAACCTGATTGCTTAAATGTGAATGTTGGTGATTCTGTGAAAGTTGCAGAATGTAGACCATTAAGTAAAACTAAACATTTTGTTTTAGTTGAAGTTAAAGGAGAGTAATTATTATGAAACCATTAACCTCAAGCATGACTAAAGCATTACCTATTGGAGCAAGACTCCAATGTGTTGACAATACTGGTGCTCGTGAAATCGAAATCATTTCCGTAAAAGGATTCAAAGGTGTAAGAAGAAGACTCGACGTTGCTGGTGTTGGAGATTTAGTTGTTGCATCAGTTAAAAAAGGAACTGCTGACATGAGAAGAGAAGTTGTTAATGCAGTAGTAGTAAGACAAAAAAAGGAATATAGACGTGCTGATGGTCTTCGTGTTAAATTTGAAGATAATGCTGCAGTTATTATTACTCCTGAAGGAGTATTAAAAGGATCAGAAATTAGAGGTCCTGTTGCTAAAGAAGCAGCTGACAGATGGCCTAGTGTTGGTAGTGCAGCAAGTATTTTAGTATAAGGTGAAAAAATGTCAATTCAACCAAGAAAACAAAGAAAAGCTCGTTATAATGCTCCTGCTCACGCACGTGGAAAATATCTAAGTGCTTCTTTAAGTAAAGATTTAAGAGAAAAAGTAGGTAAAAAATCATTACCTATCAGAGCTGGAGATAAAGTTAGAGTTCTCCGTGGAGACTTTAAAGAACATGAAGGTGAAGTTCTCACTGTAGATTACACTAATTACAAAGTAACTATTGAAGAAGTTACTTTAGCTAAACCTGACGGAACTTCCACATTCCTCCCAGTAGATCCATCTAACGTAATGATTATTGATGCAGATTTAAGCGACGATAGAAGAATTAAAAATAAAGGAGATAATTAATATGGCTAAAATGGGATCTAGAAAACATCTTAAAAGATATAAAGCACCAAAATCTTGGCCTATTCATCCTAAAGAAGACACATGGACTGTAAAACCTTCCGCAGGTTCTCACTCCATTGATAAAGCTATTCCATTAACTTTAGTTATTAGAGATGTATTAAAATTAGCTGACAACGCAAGAGAAGCTAAAAGGATTATCAACTCCGGTAACGTTTTAGTAGATGGAAGAGTTGTTAAAGATTATAAATTCCCAGTTGGATTCATGGATATTGTAGAAATCCCAAAAACTGGTGAAGCTTATAGAGTTCTTTTAGATAGAAAAGGAAGATTACAATTAGATTTAATTGAAGATGGCAGTGCTAAATTATCTAAAATTGTTAATAAATCTACCATTAAAGGTGGAAAAACTCAATTAAACCTTCACGATGGTAAAAACGTTATCATTGATGAAGATGCATACTCCGTTGGAGATGTAATTTGTTTAAAAGTACCTGAACAAGAAATTGTTGAAGTATATCCTTTAGAAGAAGGAGCTACCGTTCTTGTTACTGGTGGTAAACACACCGGTGAATTAGGTACCGTATCTGAAATTATTGAAAATAAATCTTCTAATCCGAATACTATTATTATCGAAAATAGTTCAAAAGATGAATTCTTAACTTTAAAAGATTATGCTTTTGTAGTTGGTAAAGATGCACCAACAATATCTTTATTGGAGGTTAATAAATGAACCCAATGAACGAAGTACGTATCGAAAAAGCTACTGTTAGTATCGGTGTTGGTGAAGCAGGTGAAAAATTATCTCGTGCTATTACTCTTTTAGAAGAAATGTTCGATCAAACTCCTGTAAAAACTTTCTCTAAAGTTACTAACCCAGAATGGGGAATTAGAAAAAGACAACCAATCGCATGTAAATTAACTTTACGTGGAGAAAAAGCAGAAAAAGCTATCGAAATGGTATTAGAAGGTATTAATAGAAATATTAGACCTACTCAATTTGATGCTCAAGGAAACCTTTCTTTCGGTATTAGAGAACATATCGATATCCCAGGTATGAGATATAATCCTGATATTGGTATTTTCGGTATGAACGTTTCTGTTACTTTTGAAAAACCAGGATACAGAATTGCTAAAAGAAAAATACAACAAAAGAAAGTTCCTCAAAAACATAGAATTTCTAAAGAAGAAACTATGAAATTCATGGAAGAAAATTTCAAAGTAAATTATGTAACTGAATAAGGTGATTGTTTTGCCAAGAAAATACGGAAAAGCTGCTAAAAAATGTAGTCGTTGTGGTGACCACTCCGCTATGATTAGTAGATATGGTTTAAATTTATGCAGACAATGTTTTAGGGAAATCGCTCCTAAAATTGGATTTAAAAAATATAATTAGAGGTTATAAATATGAGTCTTATGGATCCTCTCGCTGATGCTTTAACTAACATTAGAAATAACGAATTACAAGTGAACGATTCTTGTGTTATTTCTCCTGCTTCCAAATTAATTGGACAAGTTTTAAGCACTATGCAAAAAGAGAATTATATTGGTAATTTTGAATATATTGATGACAACAGGGCAGGAAAATTCATAGTAGAATTAGAAGGTAACATCAACAAATGTGGTGTTATTAAACCTCGTCATGCTGTTAAGAAAGATGAATTTGAGAAATTTGAAAAAAGATATTTGCCAGCAAAAAATTTCGGTATATTAATCGTCACAACTCCTGAAGGAATTATGACTCACTATGAGGCTAAAGAAAGAGGAATTGGTGGACGTTTGTTGGCTTACATGTATTAGGTGATAAAATGGTAGTAGCTGCAGCTATAAGGGAAGAAATTGAAATCCCTGAAGGCGTTGAAGTTATAATTGAAAATAATGAGGTTTCTGTAAAAGGACCTAATGGAGAAGACTCCAGAAAATTTACTTATCCTAATGTAAGTATTAAAGAAGAAAATGATGTTGTTGTTTTAGAAACAGCATTTCCTAAAAAGAAAGACAAAGCAATGATCGGAACCACAAAAGCACACATTAACAATATGTTAACCGGTGTAACCGATGGTTTTGAATATCATATGAAAATTGTATTTGCTCACTTTCCAATGACTGTGAAAGTTCAAAACGATACAGTAGTAATTGACAACTTCCTCGGGGAAAGACACCCAAGAACTGCTAAAATTGTAGGATCTGCAAAAGTAGCAGTTAAAGGTGATGAGGTAACAATTACCGGTATTAATAAGGAACATGTTGGTCAAACCATGGCTAACTTAGAACAAGCAACTAAAATTAAAGGAAGAGATCCTAGAGTATTCCAAGACGGAATATACTTAACTAGCAAAGAATAAATTGGTGATTTGAATGGCTAATAAAAGATTTAAAAGACAAGAATATGCTCGTTATAAAAAACTTGGAATCAAATGGAGACGCCCTAGAGGTAAAACCAGTAAAATGAGAAGATATGAAGCAGGAAAACCTGACATGCCAGCTATTGGTTACAGAACCCCTAGAGCTATAAGGGACTTACACCCTTCAGGGTACAATGATGTTCTTGTTCACAATATGCAAGAGTTAGAAGACTTAGACCCAGCAACTGATGCTGCAAGAATAAGCGCTTCTATTGGTAAAAGGAAAAAAGCTATGATGTTAGAAAAAGCATCTGAGCTCGGAATTAAAGTATTAAACAAATAAATCATATTTATAAGTTGAATCAATTCCGGGGCTTTTATTTGAATTGATTTAACTGCTAAATTAAAAAGGGAATTTAGATAATTTATCTAAATGGAGGATTATATACATGAATCTTACAACTCAAAAAAGATTAGCTGCTAGTATACTCAAAGTAGGGCTTAATCGTGTATGGATTGATCCAGAAAGATTAGAAGAAGTCTCTATGGCGATTACTAGAGAAGGAGTAAAGCAGTTAATTAACGATGGAGCTATTAAAGCAAAACCTCAAAAAGGTATTAGTAGCTACAGGTCTAAAAAAATTAAAGAACAAAAAGCAAAAGGAAAAAGAAAAGGTAGAGGTAGTATAAAAGGAGCTAAAAAAGCACGTACTCCTAAGAAAAAAGCTTGGATGACCACCATCAGAGCTTTAAGAAAAGATCTTAAAGAAATGCGTGAAGAAGAAGTTATCGATGCTACAACCTACCGTAAATTATACAAAATGGCTAAGGGTGGCGCATTCAGAAGTAAATCTTACATGAGAAACTATGCCCGTGACCATGATTTAATTAAAGGAGATGAATAAGCATGGCACAAGGAACTAACTATAAAGTAGCTTTCAGAAGAAGAAGACAAGGAAAAACTGATTACAAAGCTAGAATGAACTTAGTCGACTACGACAAATCTCGTTTAGTTGTCAGAGTTTCTAACGCTCATGCAACTGTTCAAGTTATTGATTACGCTCCTGAAGGAGATATCACTGTAGCTTCAGCAGTAAGTAAACAATTAGCTAATTACGGTTACTTAGGTGCTACTGGAAATATTTCCGCATTCTACTTAACTGCATACTTATGTGCTAAAAGAGCTTTAGCAGCTGGTGTTGAAAACGCAATTTTAGACATTGGTTTAAAATCACCAATTAAAGGTTCTAAAATCTTCGCAGCATTAAAAGGTGCTGTTGATGCTGGTTTAGAAATTCCTCACGGTGACTTCATTTTCCCAGAAGATGAACGTATTAGAGGAGAACACGTTGCTAATTATGCTGAATCTTTAGATGCTGAAGAAGTAGCTAAAAAATTCTCAAAGTACTTTGAAAGAGGTCTTAATCCTAAAGATTTACCTGAAAACTTTGATGAAACTATTAAGAATATTGATGAGGCAGAGGAATAACTATGAGTTTTAATATTGATGAATGGGAACCTAAAACTAAAATGGGTAAATTAGTTAAAGATGGAACCATTACTGATATCGATGAAATCTTTGAAAAAGGTCTTCCAATTATGGAATTAGAAATAGTTGATGCCTTAATTCCAGATTTAGAAGAAGAAGTAATGGATGTTAACTTAGTTCAAAGGATGCATAAATCTGGTAGAAAAGTTAATTTCAGAGTAATTGTTGCTGTAGGTAACAAAAATGGTTATGTAGGATTAGGTCAAGGTAAAGCTAAAGAGGTCGGTCCTGCTATTAGAAAAGCTGTAGACAACGCTAAATACAACCTTATTAAAGTAAGAAGAGGTTGTGGAGATTGGGGTTGTGTTTGTGGAAGAGAACACACTGTACCTTTCAAAGTACAAGGTAAAACCAGTAGTGTAAGTGTTACTTTAATGCCAGCTCCTGCAGGTGTAGGTTTAGTAGTTGGAGATGTAGGTAAAACTATCTTAAAACTTGCTGGTATCCACGATGTATGGTCTCAAACTTTCGGACAAACTCAAACCACTGTTAACTTTGCTAATGCTGTATTTGATGCTTTAAAAGAATTAAGTAACGTTAAAGCAAGCAAAGAAGATCTCAAAAAAATGGGAGTTAACTACTAAATGGTGATATCATGTTTTTAGTTATTAGAGTTAGAGGAACTACTGGTGTTATCAAAAATATTGCTGACACCTTAGACATGTTAAGACTTAACAGAATTAGCCATGCAGTATTAGTAGAAGAAAATCCTAGTTACGAAGGTATGCTTCAAAAAGCTAAGGATTACATCACCTGGGGAGAAATCGACGCTGAAACTGTTGCAGCAATGATTGCTAAAAGAGGAAGACTCCCTGGTAATGTAAAAGTTACTGATGAGTATGTTGCTGAAAATTCTGATTATAACAATATTGAAGAATTAGCTAAAGCTTTAGTTGATGGTAAAGTTAAATTAGCTGATGTAGGTATTAAACCTGTATTCCGTTTACACCCTCCAAGAAAAGGTTACGAAGATATCCGTTTATCTGTTAAAGAAGGTGGATCTTTAGGTTACAGGGGAGAAGAAATTAAAGATCTTGCAAAAAGAATGCTTTAAACTCAGGTGTATATTATGATTAGAACAAAACGTAAAATCAATAAACAAAGAGGTTCTAGATCCAACGGTGGAGGATGTACCAAAAAACGTAGAGGTGCAGGTAACAAAGGTGGAAAAGGTAAAGCAGGTATGGGTAAACAACACTGGACCTGGACTGTAATCCACGATCCTGACCACTTTGGTAAACATGGTTTCAAAAGACCTCAAAAAATGATTAAAAAAATCAATGCTGTTAACTTGAATTACTTAGAAGAACATGCTGATGATTTAATCGCAAGTGGAAAAGCATCCAAAGATGGAGATGCAATTGTCATCGATGTTACAGAATTAGGTTATGACAAAGTTTTAGCTAAAGGAAAAATAACTAAAGCTTACAAAATTTCAGCACCTCAATTCTCAGCATCTGCTATTGAAAAAATTGAAGAATTAGGAGGAGAAGCTATATTATTATAGCTTTATTCCTTCCTCAGGGGATAAAATGTCATCATTAGAAGTTTTAGAGCCAATATTTAAAGTTATTCCTGAAGTAAAATCTCCTGTTCACAGAGAAGATTTTAATGAAAAACTTAAATGGACTGCTCTTGTTTTAGTATTATATTTCTTTTTAACTCAAATTCCATTATATGGTTTAGCTCCTGGAGCTATTGACAGTTTTGCTCAATTAAGAGCAGTTATGGCTGGAAGTTTTGGTTCAATTCTTACTTTAGGAATTGGTCCTATCGTTACCGCTTCTATTGTTTTACAATTATTAGTTGGTTCAAATCTTTTAGATTTGGATCTTTCATCCCATAAGGATAAATCTCATTTCCAAGCTACACAAAAAGTATTATCAATTGTGTTTACAGTATTCGAAGCAAGTGTTTTGGTGCTTACTGGAAATTTAGTCCCTATTGATGGTTCATACACATTAATATTAATCGGACAACTTGTTCTTGGTGCATTAGTAATTATCTACCTTGATGAAGTTGTTTCAAAATGGGGATTCAGTAGTGGTATTGGTTTATTCATTGCTGCTGGTGTATGTCAAGCTATTATGGTAGGTACATTCAGTATTTTACCTGGTACAAATGGATTCCTTGCAGGTATTATTCCTAAATTTATCCAACAAATCGCAGCTGGTACTCCTGACTTATCAATCTTAATCCCATTGTTTGCAACTATTATTGTATTCTTAGTTGTTCTTTATGGTGAATCTATGAGAGTGGAAATTCCTATTTCTCATGGTAGTGTAAGAGGTCACGGAAGAATCAGAGGATCTGTAGGTAAATACCCATTGAAATTTGTATACTCAAGTAACATGCCTGTAATTTTGACAAGTGCATTGCTTGTTAACGTTACTTTATTTGCAAACGTTTTCCAAAAAATCGGGGTCCCGATTTTAGGTCACATGGAAAAAGGTAAAGCTGTTGATGGTATCGCATGGTTGTTAACAACACCTACCTTGCAGAATTTTGTCACTGAACCAATACATGTTTTAATCTATGCAATATTCTTTATTGCATGTTGTATGTTATTCTCATACTTATGGGTTGAAATCAGTGGTTTAAATGCTAAAAAGATTTCAGAGCAACTTTACAAATCCGGTATTCAAATACCTGGTTTTAGAAGTAGTAAACGTCAATTATATAAGATTTTGAAAAAATATATTCCTGCACTTACCATTATCAGTGGTATCTATGTAGGTCTTATTGCTTTCCTTGCAGATTTAACCGGTGCGTTAGGTGGAGGTACTGGTGTATTGCTTACTGTAGGTATTCTTCACAAGTTATACGAAGAAATGGCT
Organism: Methanobrevibacter sp.; assembly: GCF_017940815.1. Lineage (GTDB taxonomy): Archaea > Methanobacteriota > Methanobacteria > Methanobacteriales > Methanobacteriaceae > Methanocatella. The sequence goes on along the minus strand of NZ_JAGAXX010000078.1, from coordinate 37,140 downwards.
GAAGAACAACTCATGTCCGCAAATCCAGTTCTTAGGAAAGTTTTAGGAGGAGATTAATTTTCTCCTTTTTCTCTTTTAATAAAGTGAGGGATTAAAATGAAATTAGTAGTATTAACTGGTATTCCAGGTTCTGGAAGTACAACATTACTTGGAAAAGCATTAGACGAAGTTGATTATGTCCACTTAAATTATGGAGACATAATGACTGAAATTGCAATTAAAGAAGAAATTGTAGATGATAGGGACGCTTTAAGAAAATTACCTGCTGAAACACAAAAAGAAATTCAAGCTAAAGCAGCTAAAGAAATCAAAGCAAGATCTGAAAAGGACAATGTTATTGTAGATACTCATTGTACAATCAACACTCCTGCAGGATTCTTACCAGGACTTCCAATTTGGGTTTTAGAACAATTACAACCAGATCTTTTTGTTTTAATTGAAGCAAATCCTGATGAGATTATTTACAGAAGATTAAATGATGATACTCGTGAAAGAGATGTTCAAAAAGTGAAAGAGATTGATTTACACCAACAAATGAACAGAGCTACCTCAATGGCTTACGCTACTTTAACTGGCGCTACTGTTAAAATTGTTGCAAATCATGACAATCATTTAGATTCTTCAGTTAAAAAATTAGTAAATGTATTAAACTTATAGGGGTATAATTATGGCTGATCCATTTGGAGTGATTTATCAAGCATTAAATACAGTTTTCAATCCTATTTTAGCTTTGGATCCAAATCCAACTAATCCTGCTTTAACTGTATTGATTATTGCATTTATTGTTTCATTAATCACAACTATTGCAAATAAATATTTAGTCGACCAAGATGAGATGAATGAAATTCAGGCTAGAAGCAAAAAGTTAACCAGTGAGTTACGTGAAGCTCAGAAGAAAGGTGACGGTAAAAAAATTGCAGAACTTCAAGCTAGACAAACTGAAATGATGCAAGACCAAAGTAAAATGATGTCCAATCAATTCAAACCAATGATTGTAACATTCGTTCCAATTATTTTGATATTCTTCTGGATGAGGACTTCTACAATTAGTAATTTGGTTGTGTTATTGCCTCCATCTGTTTATTGGGTTACTTTAACACCGGTATGGCATGCTATTGGTAGTGTCATTTATGGTGGTAAGGCGACTATCCCTTATGGTATCGGTTGGTTATTATGGTATATGATTTGTACTTTCGGTATGAGTCAGATATTAAGAAAATTCTTAGGATTTAAACAAGGGTTCTAATTCAACCCTTTTTACATACATTTATTAATAATGAAAAAGATATATTGTAGTATTCTATTTTGAATACGCTATTACACAATTATTATATAATTTATTAAAAAATTAATTAAGGTGATTAAATGCCTGCAAATAGGTTTAGATCAAGATCATATAAAAGAGTTCACAAAAACACTCCCGGTGGGGAAAATGTTTTAAGATATAAAAAGAAAAAACCATCTAAGCATGTTTGTGCTGAATGTGGTGCAGTCTTACATGGAGTTCCTCGTGGACGTCCATATGAAATAGGAAAATTATCCAAAACAGCTAAAAGACCTAACCGTCCATATGGTGGGTACTTATGTTCAAGCTGTGCTCGTAAACATTTCAAAAACGAGGCTAGAAAATAATGATAATTACTATCGGTGGATTAGCTGGGACCGGAACAACAACCACCGCTGAATTGCTCAGTGAAAAGTTAGATATTCCATATATTTCTGCAGGATTTGTTTTTAGGGAAATGGCTGCTGAAAAAGGAATGAGTGTTCTTGAATTCAGTGAATTTGCTGAAGGTAATGATGATATTGATAAAGAAATTGACAGAAGGCAAGCTCAAAAAGCTAAGGAAGCAGAAAATCTCATAATTGAAGGAAGACTTTCAGCATACTTTGTTGACAATGCTGATTTAAGACTTTGGTTAGTAACTCCATTTGATGTTCGCTCAAAAAGAATATCCGAAAGGGAAGAGAAGTCTGTTGATGTGGCTAAAGACGAAATCATTGTTCGTGAAAAAAGCGAAGCCTTAAGATACATGGAAATCCATAATATTGATATTTCCAATATGGATATCTATGATTTAATTATAAACACTGACACTTTTGATCCTGAAAGTGTATCAGAAATCATTATTCAAACATTAAAGGTGATATAAATGGCATCAATCGAAGTAGGTAGAGTATGTGTTAAAACTGCTGGTAGAGAAGCAGGCGAAAAATGCGCAATCGTTGAAATTATCGATGAAAACTATGTTGAAGTAATTGGTGAAGCTGTAAAAAACAGAAGATGTAACATCGCTCACTTAGAACCAACCGAAGACTCCATCGATGTTTCCGGTGATGCAGAATCTATCAAAGCAGCTTTAGCTGACTTATAAATTTAAATGAATAATTAAAAAAAATTATTCATAACTTTTTTTATTTACTATTTTTTTAAAAGGTCTTTTTCATGAAATTCAATATGGTTAAAAAATCTCAAAGTTTTACTAGTTCTGAATTTGGTTGCAAGCCAGAAGATCGTGAAATTAATGATTATATCTCAAAAGGTGTTATCAATTTGGATAAGCCTTCCGGACCAACATCACATGAAATAGACTCTTGGGTTAAACGTATTTTAAACTTAGAAAAATCCGGTCACGGTGGAACATTGGACCCTAAGGTAACAGGTATCCTGCCGGTTGGGCTTAATGATGCTACTCGTGCTATTCAATTATTGTTAACTGCTCCTAAGGAGTATGTTTGTCTTTTAACATTCCATCAGGATGTGGAAGAGGACAAAATTCGTGAAGTGTTCGCTGAATTTACCGGTAAAATTTTTCAATTGCCTCCGGTCAAGTCCGCAGTAAAACGTGAGCTTAGAACTCGTAACATTTATTATTCCACAATTTATGAAATTGAAGGTAGGGATGTGCTTTTCAGAATAGGTTGTGAAGCTGGAACTTATGTTAGAACCTATTGTCACAATATAGGTGAAGCGTTGGGCGTAGGGGCTCATATGGCGGAACTTAGAAGAACACAGGTTGGTTCTTTCAATGAAAAGAATAAACTGGTAACCTTGCAGGATGTGACTGATGCATATCATTTCTGGAAAGAGGATGGTGACGAATCATTTTTACGCGATGCAATAATGCCTATGGAAAGGGCTGCAGATTACTTGCCAAAAATAATTATTAAAGACTCCGCTGTAGATGCGGTATGTCACGGTGCAGACCTTGCTAACGGTGGAATTGTCGAGTTGGCTGACAGCATCCAAAAGAATGACATAGTGGCAATTGAAACCATGAAAGGTGAATTGGTTGCAGCTGGAAATTCTTTATTGACTTCTAATGAGATTCTTGAAGCTGATTCAGGTTTTGCAGTTAATGTCTCTAAGGTATTCATGAAACCGGACACCTATCCAAGATTCTGGAAGTAATGTTTTTGATTTCCATTACCTAAAGGTTTATATTTATAATTTTATTTAAATATTAAATGAACATTAGGCAAGGAGGAAAAATTTATTTTAAACAGAAATTTTGTTTTCACTATATTTTTAGGATTAATTCTTATTTTTTCAATTAGTGCAATTCAAGCGCAGGATATTAATTCAACTGCTGTGGTAACTGTTTGTGATAATAATATTTCTTTAGGTGATGCATCCGGTTTTGATGAAGTCGGATTGGATAATAAAGATGTGTTATCAGATGATTCAGACGATTTGCCTCAAGATGGGGAAACTAACGCTACGGAACTGTCTTCACAATCATCAAAAGTTTACTACCATGGTGATTACAAAGTAGTTTTAAAGGATTCAAATTCAAATACCGCCTTGTTTAATAAGACAATCATTTTTACAATAAATAATGTTAATTATACGGCCACAACTGACAACGACGGAGTTGCTATTGTCAACTTAAAATTAGATCCAGGCAAATATGATATTGCCGCTTATTTTGAAGGGGATTGTGATTATGGGTCAAGTAATTTCACTTCCTCATTTTCCATTTTGCCAACAATTAAGGCAAGTGACATTACAAAATATTATAAAGGAGCTACAAAATACACGGCCACATTTTATGACAGCCATGGAAACCCATTAGCTAATCGTAATGTTGTTGTGAGTGTTAATGGAAAATCTTACACTAAAAAAACCAATGGTAAGGGTGTTTTAAGTTTAGATGTCAATTTAAAACCAGGCACCTATAAGATTGTTTCCAAAGATCCAATCACTGGATACAAGCTAACTACCTCATTCAAGATTCTCTCAACAGTCAGCTCCAGTAATCTTAATAAGGTTAAGGGAGACAGCAGGAAGTTCACAGTAAAATTTTTCAAAAGTAACGGCAATCCGTTATCCAAAAAGTATGTCAAGATTAAGTTCAAGGGAAAAACCAAGAAGTATAAGACAAATTCCTGGGGAATAGTGAACCTTAATGTTAAAGATCTTAAAAAGGGCACATATAAAGTAATTTGCTATAATAAGGATGGGCTTTCTAAGACTTACACTATCAAGGTTTTCAAAAGAAAAGCTTCCACTGGACTAACAACCAATATGTATACATTCTATACAAATCAGTCCAAGCAAATAAAAGTGAAATTATCCACAGCATTAGGGGATTACTCAAAGTCAGGAAAGACAATTAAAATTAATATTAATGGAGTTACCTACTCAAGGACAACTGACTCTAATGGAATGGTTTACCTTCAATTGCCTTCATTGGATAAAGGACTTTATAAAGTTCAATATGTCTATGGGGGAAATAAATTCTTTAAAAAGGCAACTTCAACAAATTATGTAACCATATTGAGCAAGAAAAATACTAAACTGGCTCCTAATGGAATCACCAGTTTTGGTTATGGTGCAGGAACTTCTCTAAAAGTCAAGTACACAGCGGGAGGTGTTCCTCTGGTGAAAAAGGCAGTCTCCTTGAATGTCAACGGCAAGACTTATACTAAAACTACAGATTATAACGGTTTTGCATATCTGCCAATTAATATGAATGTCGGAAATTATTCTGTTGATTATCAAACAGGCAATGACTCTTATGTTTATGGAACATCCGGGTCCTTTGATATAGATGTATTTAAAAGAAGCGCTTCCAAATTGAGCTGGAAAAGCGGAACTTCATTCAAGGATAATCTGCAAACTTTCAAGATTCTATTGACAGATTCTAATGGAAAGCCAATTTCTGGCCAAACTGTAAAGCTGACAATAGACGGTGCAACTTACAGTGCAAAAACTTCCTCTGAGGGTTATGCAACATTCAAGACAAGTGTCGCATTGGGAACCTATAAGGTTTCGTTTAAATTTGATGGAAACAATAATTACCTTTCCAGCTTGTCCTCTCAATCCGTGAAGGTGACACTTTCATTATTTAAAAATGGAATTAACCAGAAGAATTCCATTTCTTATCTCAAGGCATATATCAAGTCATCCAGCCATTGTAAGGTTGGAACTAAAAAGATTAAGAAATTGGTAAAGTCCCTAACCAAAGGTTTGACAACAAATGAGGATAAGGCCAGGGTAATCTACAACTATGTAAGGGATACCTTAGCATATAGCTATTATTATGATACCAAATATGGTGCAGTCACCACATTAAAGGTTAAAAAGGGAAACTGTGTCGACCATTCTCACTTGCTGGTTTCCATGTTTAGGACTGCAGGATTTAAGGCAAGATACGTTCACGGAGTATGCAAGTTCAGTGACGGGGATGTTGTAGGTCACGTTTGGACTCAGGTTTTAATAGGTAAAAATTGGGTTTGTGCTGATGCAACTAGCTATAAGAATTCTTTAGGAAAAATAGCAAACTGGAATACTAAATCCTATAAAATCAATGCTAAATATGCTAGTTTGCCGTTCTGATTTTGTTGAACCTTTTCGACTTAAAGAAGCCAGAGAATTCTTGCACAATAATGTTAAAAATTAAATGAAGTGGGAAGCTAGAATGCTCCTCCACCTCCACCACCAGATCCTCCTCCGAGGCCTCCGAAGCCACCTGAGTCGGATGAAGGCATTGCTGCACTTTCACCTGTTCTGAATGCGGAATACATCATTGTGTATCCTCCGTAGTAATGATACATGAAAATGTCATCATCATAATCCAGGTAGTTTGGAACTTGGAGTTTCATGTTCTCATAGACCTTATCGGCTACTCCAAGAGCCGCACCATAAATCAGGTACTTCCTCCAAACAACTATTGATTCTGGGGGGTGTTCGTTAATTAAACTATTGTCTTTCAAGAATTTCTTAAAGTTTCTCCATTTGAGATAGAAGACTCTACCTTTTTCAGTCCATTTTCCAAAAATATCTTCATTAAGCCTCATTATTGCTATTGAAAATATGATTAGGAATATTCCTCCTGCAATTGCATACATTCCACTTTTAAGTTCAGTCATGAAACCTAATGCTGCAAAAATGACTCCAAATATAAGTCCGCCTATTGAAATGGCAGATATTACAGTTGAACCTCTATCATCAAAGTATTCAGAAATGTTTATCTGATTCTTAACGCTTTCTTCCCAATCCTCAAGTTGGCTCATGAACCATTTGGCATTTAACTCATAGGACAACTTTGAATTTAATGTTGAAAGATTCAAGGTATTGTCCTGCGCAAAGTTTTCCAGAGTCTTGAACACTATTTTCTCACTTTCGCTTAATTCAGATAATTTTTCATAATTGAATGTCAAAATCAAATCCTTCATGCTTGTGTCTGCATCCTCTTCAGTGAACAGCTTAAATACCTTTTTGTCAATGAGATTCATGATTGAGGCTTCGAATCCCTTCATGTTTGGGGTTCCAAGATCAGTTCTGTCTTCAATCAATGCATTGATTACCTCCGGAGGGTCATTTGTTGGAAGGTCCCTTTCATAAATTCCATCATAGTTGACCTTTGGCTCTCTTCCATATCTCAAATAGGTCAGAATTGCTCCAATTGGACTTAATATGGACAACAGTCCCATTATAAGATAAGATGTGTTCCAGAAGTTACGTCCATTAACACTGTCATTGAGGTTTTTCATTATCATGTCCCGGCCGTTTTGGTTCACATGCTTCGCATTGGTTGCATCATCAAAATCACTTATTGGCATCAGGACAAGCAATTCATAGAAATCCCCTTTTGGAATCGAGGTTGTCTCTGCAGTAATGGTGTCTCCTTTCAATTCACTGGTTACGTTGAATTCTTGAGGATTAAGGAAATATTCATTTCCTGTTTTTCCAGGCAAGTTCACTTTTGCATGAATCTTTCCAACTCCAACGTCCCATTCGTCTCCCCAAAGTTTATATTGAAGTCCTCCAACATCATTGAAAAGGGTTACGACGTTTTTCAAATCATAACTTAAATAGACTTTCACGTTACAGTCATGGATTCCTTTGGTATGTGCCGCATCGGAGTATAGGTAAATCTTTAGATGCTTATACCCATTGTCGTTGCTTTCCTGAAGGACTGCATACGCTCCATCCGCATGGACCTTAATGTTTTCTATGCTTTCCCCGGATTTTAGTGGGATGTCCCTATAGACTCCATTGAATTTACCGTCAAAGGAGTAGTCGTACTGTTCATCAACATGGAGAAGGCCGGTGCTGTTGACAGTAAGGTTAACGAACGCATCTGTTATGGAATAGCTTCTGTCATCATCTGCAGATACTATTGATATTGTGGAAAATAATATTAAAAAAAGTAAAATTATAGTAAATGCGTTTTTAACATTCATATAATTTCCTCTAATCAAATTTCACTTCAGGTACTGCGGTTTCTGCTTCAGGTGCTTTGTAAAATGATTCTTGTTTAAATCTGAACAGTTTTGCTAACATGCTTGTTGGGAACATTTGGCAAGCGTTGTTGTATTTTAAAACAACATCATTGTAGAATTGTCTTGCGTATGAGATTTTGTCCTCGGTATCTGTTAATTCAGATTGTAATTGCTGGAAGTTGCTGTTAGCTTTTAAGTCAGGATAGTTTTCAGCAACTGCGAACAATGTTTTCAAAGCTCCAGTCAGTTGGTTGTCTGCAGCACTTGCTTCTTCAATGTTTGTTGCATTCATAACGCCGGTTCTTGCTTTTGTCACTTCTTCAAGAACTCCTTTCTCATGACTTGCATACCCTTTCACTGTTTCGACAAGATTAGGTATTAAATCGTTTCTTCTCTTAAGCTGAACATCAATTTGTGCATAACTGTTTTGAACACGGTTTCTGAGTCCAACTAAGTTATTGTACATGTGTACTATTGTCACGATTGCAAAAATCACTAAAATTATAATGATGATCCATATAATTAAATTATCCATTCTATCACCTACATAATAATATCATATATCTTAAAATTATATTTTGCCTTTTAGTTTTATTAACTGGAAAATATAATATTTTATATAATCATGGTATTTTAATGAAAATCCTGCTTTTATCCAAACCTTTATATAGTGTAACATAGAAATATTATTTTATCATATTGTTCTAGAGAATATGATGTGCAAGTATTGCTAACTATTTTAATGCCGAGATAGTCTAGCCTGGTAAGGCGCGAGACTGGAAATCTCGTGGGCGTTCAGCCCTCCTGGGTTCAAATCCCAGTCTCGGCGTTTATTAGTTTTTAACTATATTTTTTTGATTTATTACAAAAATACTTGTTAAACTGATATTTATTGCACTCTTAGCTTATATGCTAAGTTTATAACTGTTGAAAGAACTGTGTTTTGAAATTCAAAACATTCGAATCTATATTTTACGTCTCGTAGGTTCGCTCTATAAATGGAGGTTATTTAATGGAAGACGAATTCAAACATTTAGTACGTATTTCAAGAAAGGACGTTAGTGGTAACAAAACCATTGAACAAGCTTTAACTGAAATCAAAGGTGTTGGAATCTCTTTATCTAAAACTATGTGTCGTGTTTTAGACTTAGATTTAGATGCTAAAATTGGATACATTGCTGACGAAGATGTTTTAAAAATTGAAGAAATTTTAGAAAATCCTCTCGACTTTGGCATTCCTTCCTGGATGTTAAACAGAAGAGAAGACTATGAAACTGGTGACGACATTCACTTAATCGAATCTGATCTTGATATGACTTTAAGAGATGATTTAAACAGAATGAAAAAGACCAGAAGTTACAAAGGTAGAAGACATGAAGTTGGTTTACCTGTTAGAGGTCAAAGAACCAAATCTACTTTCAGAAAAAGTTCTTCAGTTGGTGTAAAACGTTCAAGAGGATAGGCAAGAGCTTTTTTTTGCAAATTAAAATATTTAAATTCAATTTTATAAGGAGATGTTTTAATGGGACAACCTAGAAAATCAAGGAAAAAGTATAATACACCACCACATCCTTGGAATGCGGAAAGAATTAAAAATGAAAATAAATTAATGACTAAATACGGTTTAAAAAACAAAAAAGAAATTTGGAAAGCTGATACTTTAGTCAGAAGATACAGTAGGGAAGCAAGATACTTACTTGGTTTCGGTACTGATCAAATGGTAAAAGAAAAATTAGAATTATTAGGACACTTAGCTAGAACCGGTGTTTTGCCAGAAGGTGCAGCTCTTGAAGATATTTTAGACTTAAACGTTGAAGATATCTTAAGAAGAAGATTACAAACTATCGTATATAAAAAAGGTTTAGCTCGTACTCCTAAAGAAGCAAGAATGTTTGTTGTACACGGTCACATAGCTTTAAACGGTAAGAAAATCAACTCACCAAGTTATGTAGTATTAGATGGTCAAGAAGATGAAATCGGTTTCTACCGTTCTTCACCTGTAGCAAAACAAATTGAAGAGTACAACAAAGGTAAGGATAATAAAGCTAATACAGAAGAATAAAAGGTGTAACTATGGCAAAAGATGAAAAATGGGGTATAGCTAATATTTACTCATCATTTAATAACACTATTATTACTGTAACCGATATTACTGGTGCTGAAACTATTTCACAATGGTCTGGTGGAAAAGTTGTTCGTGCAGACAGACAACAAGCTTCACCATTCGCAGCAATGGCTGCAGCAACCAGAATCGCTGATGATGCTAAAGAAAAAGGATTTGTTGGATTACATATTAAAGTTAGAGCTCCTGGTGGAAATGGACCTAGAAGTCCAGGACCTGGTGCACAAGCTACTATCCGTGCTTTAGCAAGAGCTGGAATTAAAATAGGAAAAATCGAAGATATCACTCCTATTCCTCACGACGGTACTGGAAGACCTGGTGGTAAAAGAGGAAGAAGAGTATAAGCGGAAGGGTTTAATATGGAGATAGAAGTAAAAAGTCAAAGCGATGATGAAATGATTTTCATTGTCCGTGATGCAGAAGTGCCTTTTGTTAATGCTATTAGAAGATGTGCAATGGTAAACGTACCTAAAATAGCAATTGAAGATGTTAATATTATCAGAAATGATTCTGCTATGTTTAATGAGGTGCTTGCTCATAGACTTGGTTTAACTCCTTTAGTTTCTGATTTAGATGCTCTTGAAGGATTGTCATTACCTGAAGATGATGACTGGGAGGAGTATTCAAACGGAATCATGTTCACTTTGAATGAAGTTGGACCTAAAGTAGTTTATTCTAAAGATTTGAAATCTTCTGACTCAAAAATTAAACCAGTTTACGACACTATTCCTTTAGTAAAACTTAAAGACGGTGAAGAGCTCAACATTGAAGCAGTAGCAAAAGTTGGATACGGAAAAGAACATGCTAAATGGATGCCAACTACTGTATGTGCTTACAAACAATATCCTGAAATCACTTTCAATGAGGATGTTGAAATCGATTATGATTGTGCTCAAGCATGTCCAAGAGGTATTTTAAAATCAGATAGAAGATCTAAAAAAATCAAAATCTTAGATATCGAAGATTGTGCCATGTGTAAAAGCTGTGTAAGAGCTTCTGAAAATGGCTACATCAATGTTGGATATCGTGAAAATGATTTCATATTCAGAATCGAAACTGATGGTGCTATGCCTCCTAAAGAAGTTTTATTAAAAGCTTGTGACGTATTAGGTGAAAAAGCGGATAAGTTTATCAGATTTAGTGAAGAAGGAGGAAGTAAATAATGGTTAAGAAAGTAGTAAAAACAAATCCTAACCTTATTGAACTTATTAATAAACTTTATGAACAATCAAGAAATGAAGATGCAGCTATTTGGAAAGATGTTGCACAAAGACTTGAAAGGTCTAACAGAAGAACTGCTGAAGTAAATTTATCAGACATTGCTAGATATGCAGAAGCAGATGAAACTGTTTTAGTACCTGGTAAAGTTTTATCAAATGGTGATTTAGAAAACAAAGTAGATGTTGTAGCATTAAAATTCTCAGCAAAAGCACAAGAAAAAATCGAAAGTGCTGGTGGAGAATGCATCTCAATTGAAGAAATCATGGAAAGTAATCCTAAAGGATCAAACATCAGGATTATGGAATAAGAGGAGATGTGTGTTATGATGATTATTGACGGAGAAGGATGCGTTTTAGGAAGATTAGCTAGTGTAACTAGTAAAAATCTCTTAGAAGGCGAAGAAGTAGTAATTCTTAATGCTGAAAAAATCATGTTAACTGGTAACAAAGATTGGGCTTATGCTAAATACAAACAAAGAGTGGACAGAGCAAGTATCTCTAACCCTCGTGATTTAGGTCCTAAATATCCTAGAAGACCAGATGACATATTTAGAAGAACTGTAAGAGGAATGTTACCTTTCAAAAAATCCAAAGGTAAAACAGCATTCAAAGGTTTAAAAGCTTTCGTTGGCGTACCTGCTGAATATGCTGATGCTGAACTCACCGCAGTTCCTGAAGCAGAATACAAAAATATTAAAAAAGGTATCGAATTAGGAGAAATCTCCAAACTTTTAGGAGCTACCTTTTAGATGAGTAAGGTGTAATTATGGTTAAAGTTATTCATACTAGTGGAAAACGTAAAACAGCTATCGCAAGAGGTACTGTTCGTGAAGGAACTGGTAAAGTAAGAATCAACAAAGTTCCTTTAGAACTTTATTCTCCAGAGCTTGCTCAATTAAAATTACAAGAACCATTAACTTTAGCTGGAGACTTAGCTAATGAAGTGGATATCAATATCCATGTTATTGGTGGAGGAGTAATGGGTCAAGCTGAAGCTGCACGTATGGTAATTGCAAAAGGACTCGTACAATGGTCTCAAGATATGGATTTAAAAGAAAAATTCACTCAATATGACAGAACCATGTTAGTAGGTGACCCAAGACGTTCAGAACCTAAAAAATATGGTGGTCCTGGAGCAAGAGCTCGTAAACAAAAAAGTTACAGATAAATTCATCTGTAATTTTATATTTTATTTAAATTAAAAAAGATGATATAAATGATTCCTATAAGATGCTTAAGTTGTGGAAAACCTGTATCAGCTTACTTTGATGAATACAATAAAAGAGTTGCAGCTGGTGAAAAGTCTAAAGATGTTTTAGACGATTTAGGTTTAACTAGATACTGTTGTAGAAGAATGTTAATTTCCCACGTGGAAACCTGGGAGTAAACAATTTGTAGGGATATTTTTTTGATAAAATATAATCTTGGTAAAATATATGCCTAAAAATGGAGTAATATTCATGGATGTTGAAAAAAAATTAACAAGGTTTGAAAAAGCTAGACTTCTTGGAGCTAGAGCAATTCAAATATCTATGGGAGCAAGACCTTTAGTGGAAATTTCTGATTCCTTAGATCCAATTGATATAGCTTATGAAGAACTCAAAGCTGGAGTTTTACCATTAGATGTTATTAGGGATGAATAAATATTTTTTATTTATTTATTCTCATAATTTATTTAAAAAAAATAGTAAATACCAATATAACTCTATAAAGAAACTTACTAATTTTTTTAAGAGTATAGGTTAATTGGTAATAAATTGAATAGACACTGAGGTGTTTTTTTGGATAGTATAATAGAAGACGTCCGAGTTCGAAAGATTTTGGACAGCAGAGGAAACGCAACCATTGAAGTTGATGTAAAAACTTGGGGTGGTTACGGTAGAGCTGCTGCACCAAGTGGAGCGAGCACAGGATCAAGAGAAGTGGTATCATTCCCAGAAGGTGGGGTCGATCTCGTAGTAAGTGAAATGGAAGATTTAATCGCTTCAGAGCTTATTGGGATGGATGCATGTGATATTAAGACAATTGATGAAGTGCTTAGAGAAATAGATGGTACCGATAACTTGGCAGCTATTGGAGGCAATACTACTGTTGCTATTTCTATGGCTACTGCTAAAGCGGCTGCATCATCTTATAATATGCCGTTATATCAATACCTTGGAGGCAGTCTGGTAAATGAATTGCCGTACCCATTAGGTAACATGATGAATGGCGGTGCTCATGCAGGTGTTAATGCTCCTGATATTCAGGAATTCCTTGTTGTTCCTATTGGAGCAAACAACATGGTTGAAGGAATTTTTGCAAATGCTTCTATTCACAAAAAATTAAAAGAATTAATCCAGTCTAAAGATTCTGCTTTTACTGGTGGAAAAGGAGATGAAGGTGGATGGGTGCCTAATATCACTAATGCTGATGCTTTAGAGATTCAAGCTCAAGCATGTGAAGAGGTTGGTGATGAGTTAGGACTTGAAATCAGACCTGCTTTGGATATGGCGGCATCCGAGTTATGGGATGCTGATGAGCAAAAATATGTTTATGCTCAAGATGGTATCAAAAGAGATACCGGTGATCAAATAGATTTCGTAAAAGATATTATTGATACTTATAATATGTTTTATGTAGAAGACCCATTTGATGAATCTGACTTTGATGGATTTGCTCAGTTAACTAGTAAGGTTGGAGACAAGTGTCTCATTTGTGGAGACGATTTGTTTGTAACTAACAAGGAACTTTTAGCTAAAGGTATTGACATGAATGCTGCAAATGCTATTATTATCAAACCTAATCAGATTGGTTCATTATCTGAAACTCATGCTACTGTAAAATTAGCAAAAGAAAATGGTATTGTACCAGTTGTTTCCCACAGATCCGGTGAAACTACTGATGAAACTATTGCTCACTTGGCTGTTGGTTTTAACTCTCCAATGATTAAGACCGGAGCTATCGGTGGTGAAAGAATAGCTAAACTTAATGAGTTAATTCGTATTGAGGAAGAACTTCCAAATTCAAGAATGGGCAAATTTTAAAAATTATTGGGGAGAGAATTATGTCAAAAGTAATTTTAGACTATGATAAATGTGACGGCGCAGACTGTGCAGAATGTGCTGATGTTTGTCCTATGGAAGTATTAGTTCTTGAAGGAGACAAAATTGTAATTCAAAATCCTGAGGACTGTAGTTATTGTGAAGTATGTATGGACGTTTGTCCTAATGAATGTATTCAAATTGAAGATGATTTTTAAATTGTAGGTGAAAATATGGTAAATGAAGAACTTTTAATAGACTTAGATAATTATTTAGCTGCTGGATTACACATTGGTACCCAGCAAAAAACTAGTGACATGGAAAAATACATATTCAGAGTAAGATCTGATGGTTTATACGTATTAGACATTCAAAAAACTGATGAAAGAATCAGACAAATCGCAAAATTATTAGCAAAATACGACCCAGAAGACATTTTAGTAGTAGCAACCCGTCAATACGGTCAAGCTCCTGTTAAAAAATTCGGTGAATTAACCGGTGCTAAAACCATTCCTGGTAGATTCATCCCTGGTACCTTAACCAACCCAAATTATGCTAAATTCATTGAACCAAAAATTATTGTAGTAACTGACCCAAGATCTGACGCTCAAGCTATCTTAGAATCCAAACAAAACGGTATTCCAGTTATTGCATTATGTGATACTGAAAACTTACTCAGTTTTGTTGACATTGCTGTACCTGTTAACAACAAAGGTAGAAAAGCTATCGCTTTAGTTTACTGGTTACTCGCAAGACAAATCTTAAGAGAAAGAGGAGACATCCCAGAAGACGGTGACCTTGATATTGATGCAACTGAATTCGAACTTAAATTTTAAGTGAGTTAAATGTTAAGACAACCTGCTGTGGCTGGGGCATTTTATCCAAATGACCCTGAAAATCTAAAAAAGCTTATTGAAAGCTGTTTTTTAGATGACTCTGGCGTTGGATATGTGCCGGAATTGAATTCATTTGAAGGTAATGATTACCCAATCAATGTTATGGTTCCTCATGCAGGTTATCAATATTCTGGTGCAATAGCCTCTCATGGCTATTGTGAAATCGTTAAGAATGGTTTTCCTGAAGTTTTTATAATTTTAAGTCCAAACCATACTGGATTCGGTAGTGAAATTTCAGTATTCAATGAGGGTGAATGGATTACTCCATTAGGCAATGTTCATGTTGACAACGAGTTTGCGGATAGCATAATCGAATTTTCAGACATTGCTTGTGCGGAATTCACTGCTCATTTAAGAGAACACAGTATTGAAGTTCAGCTACCTTTCCTACAATACTTTTCTGCTGATTTTAAAATAGTGCCTATAACTATGGGCAAACAAACATTTGTGACTTCAAATGATCTTGCAAATGCAATTTATGAAGCTGGAAATAAGTTAAACAAGTCTTATTGCGTAATTGCAAGCACTGATTTATCTCATTTCAACAATCAAGAGAAAGCAAATAAAGTTGATGGCTTTGTTCTGGAGGACATTGATGAGATGAATGAGTTCAAGCTTTTTGAAGAGGTAGTTCAGTATAATATTACAATGTGTGGTTATGGTCCTGTAATGACTGCCATTTCTCTTTCAAAGAGATGCGGTAAGAGTGATTGTGATATATTGGCTTATGGGACTAGTGGAGATGTTACTGGTGATTTAACATCAGTAGTAGGTTATGCTTCAGGTGTTTTTAAATAGGTGAGTTATTTGATAGCTAAAGCTTCTGCTCCGGCAAAAACTATTTTATTTGGGGAACATTCTGTTGTTTATGGCGAACCTGCAATAGCGGGAGCTGTAAATAAAAGAGCTTATGTTACAATTAAAGAGTCTGAAGATGGTAAAACTATTTTTAGAGCTCCAGATATAGGTTTTGAAGCTGAATTACTTACAGAGCATAAAAAATATATTTTACTAAAGGGAAAACCAGGTATTATTAGATACATTTTAGAAGCTCTTTATAAAGTTCATGACCACAGTCCAATTGACATCACATTAAATTCCAATGTTCCTATTGGATCTGGATTAGGTTCATCAGCAGCGGTTACAGTAGCTACTCTAGCTGCTCTTTATCGTTATCATAATATTCGTTTTAATAAGAAATCTCTTGCACATGATGCTCATATGGTTGAGCAGGCAGTTCAAGGAGTTGCAAGCCCTCTTGATACATTAGTTTCCACATATGGAGGTCTTGTCTATTTGTCCAGAAACAAGAAAGTTGAGCATTTCAATGTTAATTTTAATGTACCATTTGTTGTGGGTTATACAACCAAGCATGGGAATACAGGCAAAATGGTTAAGGATGTTAAAAATCTCAAAGCTAGAAATCCAAAAATCATCAATCCTGTCATCACTTCAATGGGAAACTTAACAAATTATGCTAAACAGGCTATCTTGAAAAGGGATTTCGATAAGATTGGCGAATTGATGAATATTAATCATGGATTCCTTGATGTTTTAGGCGTTAACACTTTGGAATTGTCTCGTATGGTGTATAATGCTAGGGAAGCCGGGGCTATTGGTTCCAAAACCACTGGCGCTGGTGGTGGAGGCAGTATCATTGCACTTTGCCCAGGTAAGGTTGAAGAAGTGGCTCGTGCAATTAGTCGTGATGACAATGTCTTAAAAATCAGATTTACCAGAAAAGGAGTTTCTTCAAGGGTTTATAAGTGATTTGATGATTATTTTAAAAATTGGCGGTAGTATATTAACAAATAAAGATTCACAAACAAGTGAAGTTGACGCTATCAGCCTTAAAAGAATTGCATCTGAAATAAAAAGGTCTTTAGATAATTCTCCAAAAGATTTGATAATTGTCCATGGTGCGGGTTCATTTGGCCATCCTCCAGCTAAAAAACATAAGATTGGAGAGGAATTTGACAAATCCCAATACCCTGAAAAGAGATTAGGATTTTGTGAAATTCAAAATGAAGTCAAAAAGCTAAACATGTTCATATGTGAGGAGTTTATCAAGATGGGATTGCCAACCGTTGCGCTTCCCGCTTCAAGTTTCATTTCAGCTACCGATAAAAGAATAACTGAAGGTAGTCTGGACTTGTTTAAAAGATATCTGGATAAGGGTTTTATTCCAGTTATCTACGGGGATGTTGTTCTGGACACTGATTTGGAATTTTGCGTTATTTCCGGAGATCAGATAATCCAATATCTTGCTATGAATCTCAATCCTGAACAGGTTATTTTGGGAACTGATGTTGATGGCGTTTACAATAAGAATCCTAAAACACATGATGATGCAATATTTTTTGATAAATTCACATCCCTTAAGGATTTAGACACATTGGAAGGAACCACAAACGTTGATGTGACCGGTGGAATGGTCGGTAAAATTAAAGAACTTTTATATTTAGCAGATTTAGGAATCGAATCTAAAATAATAAATGCTGAAGTTGAAGATAACATTTTTAAAGTATTGGAAAACATGGAAGTTAAAGGAACAGTAATTTCAAGGGGAAATTAATTTATGATTTCAGATAGAAAATTAGAGCATTTATTAATTTGTGAAAATTATGATGTTGAGTTTAAGAATAAAACCACTGGATTTGAGGACATTGAACTAATTCACAATGTCTTGCCTGAGATAGATAAGAATGAAATAGACTTGTCTACTGAGGCTTTTGGTAAGAAATTAGACTCACCTTTATTCATTACTGCAATTACTGGGGGCCACCCTGCAGCTAAGGAAGTTAATAAACAATTGGCAATTGCTGCTGAAAATAATGGAATAGCTTTAGGAGTAGGTTCTCAAAGGGCTGCTTGTGAACATCCCGAACTTGCGGATACTTACACTGTTGTTCGTGAAAATGCGCCTAACTGTTTACTTGTAGGTAACATTGGTGCACCTCAATTGAATTTGGCGGAAAAGGCAGTTGAAATATTGGATGCTGACATTCTCGCTATTCATTTAAATCCTCTTCAAGAGTCCATTCAGCCTGAGGGCGACTTGGATGCAAGGGGATACACTGATTTGATAGGTCAAATAACTGATTCTGTAGACATTCCTGTTGTTGCAAAAGAGACAGGATGCGGAATTTCCGCTGAATCAGCAAAAACATTGGTTGATGCAGGCGTTGACTTTATTGATATTGAAGGTGCAGGAGGTACCAGTTGGGCTGCCGTTGAAACATACCGTGCTGAAGACAGGTATTTGGGAGAGATATTTTGGGATTGGGGAATTCCAACTGCAGTTAGTACTGCTGAAGTTACCAATGCTGTTGATGTTCCTGTAATCTCTTCTGGAGGTATCAGAAATGGTTTGGAAGCTGCAAAAGCAATAGCTCTTGGAGCTGATGCCGTGGGTATGGCATTGCCATTTTTAAAGAATTGCAAGTCACAAGACGCTTTAAACACATTTATTAATAGATTTAATGATTCACTAAGAATTGCTATGTTTTTAGTTGGAGCAAATAATATTGAAGAATTGAAACAATCTAATCTTGTCATTCGTGGAAAAACAAGGGAATGGCTAGACGAAAGAGGTATTAACACAAAGAATTATTCAAGGAGATAAAACATGAGCGTTGAAGTAATCGCTATTGGTGGATATCAGGAAGTCGGGAAGAACATGACTGCTATCCGCATAGGTGATGATGTTGTTATTTTTGATATGGGGATTCACCTAGACAGGATTAGCATGCACGAGGACACTGATATCGACAGGATGCATAGTCTAGATCTAATTGAAAGGGGAGTAATTCCAGACGACACATTAATGAAGGATGTTGATGGTAAAGTTAAAGGAATTGTATTTTCCCACGGTCACTTAGATCACATAGGTGCTGTTGCAAAATTGGCTCACAGATATGATGCGCCATTGATTGGAACACCTTATACTGCAGCGTTAATTGAAAAACAAATTAAAGGGGAACGTAAGTTTAAAGTAACAAATCCAATTAAGGTCCTAAACCCTGGAAGTAAGGTTAAACTTTCAAAAGACATAACATTGGAATTTGTACAATCAACACACAGTATTCCTCAAGCAGTATTCCCAGTATTGCACACTCCTGAAGGAGTCATCGTCTATGCATTGGACTTTAAATTTGATAACCATCAAAAAGTATCACCTCCACCTGATTATAAAAGGCTAAAAGAGTTAGGTAGGAAAGGTGTGCTTGCATTAATAGTTGAAACAACTAATGCCAAAAATTACGGTGAGGTTAAAACTCATTCTGAAAGAATCGCTAGAAATATTTTAGAGGATGTAATGAGAGGACCTCTACATGAAAAAACAGGAATGATTGTTACCACTTTCTCATCTCACGTAGAACGTGTACAAGCTATTGCTGACATTGCTAAGAAAAGCCATAGGGAAATATTTTTCCTCGGAAGGTCCATGGAAAGGTTCTGTGGTATTGCACAGAAATTAGGAATATTGAAATTGCCTAAGAACGCTAGCATTTACGGATCTCCAAAGGCAGTGAATAAGGCATTAATGAAAGCGGATGAGGATAGGGCTAATTACCTGCTTGTAACAACAGGACACCAAGGTGAACCTGACGCATTGCTTCCAAGAATTGCCAATGGTAGAACACCATTCAACATTAAAAAAGGAGACAATGTTATTATTTCTGCACCAATTATTCCAAATCCAACCAATGCTGCAAACAGGCACATTATGGAAAGGAGATTAAAATTGAAAGGTGCTAGAATTTATCCTAATGCTCACGTTTCCGGACACGCTGGAAGGGAGGACCACAGGGAGTTCCTCAGAATGTTGAAACCTCAACATATCATTCCGGCACACGGAGACTTATCAATGCTTGCGGCTTATGCTGAACTTGCAGAAGAAGAAGGATACAGAATAGGATATGATATTCATATTTTAAGAAATGCTCAAGCACAAGTTTTTAAAAGTTAGAAGAGGGTTAAAAATGAGTGATGTAAAAGAAGTACTTGGAAACTATTCAACTGATATTACAAAAACAATTGAAGAAGAATTATCCACTATTACTCCAGATAATCTTGCGGAAGCATCAATTTATCTTACAAGAGCTGGAGGAAAAATGCTCAGGCCAGGTTTAACATTAATCACTGCTGAAGCTGTTGGTGGAGAACGTGAATCTGCTCGTAAGGCCGGTGCAGCCATTGAATTAATCCACACATTTTCATTAATCCATGATGATATTATGGATCAGGATGATATGAGAAGAGGAATGCCTTCTGTCCATAAGGTTTGGGGAGATGACGTTGCTATTCTTGCTGGTGACACATTATTTTCAAAGGCATTTGAGATAATTATAGGTTCAGAAGGAACCACTTCCGAACAAAACAACAAGGCATTGGCTACTGTTGCTGATGCATGTGTAAAAATCTGTGAAGGCCAAGCATTGGACATGGGCTTTGAAGAAAGATTCGATGTTACCGAAGATGAGTACATGGAAATGATCTTCAAGAAAACCGGTGCTTTAATTGCTGCTGCTACCAAAGCTGGAGCTATTATGGGCGGAGCAGATGACGAAGTGATTGAAGCAATGTATGAATACGGTAGATTGATTGGTCTTGCTTTCCAAATTCAGGATGACTATCTTGACCTTGCATCCGATGAGGAAACCTTAGGTAAACCTATCGGTTCCGATATTGGAAAAGGAAAAATGACCATCATTGCAATCAAAGGTTTAGCTAGTGATGACTCTGGAAGATTACTTGAAATCTTAAAAGATGATAATAATTCAGATGATGATATAGCTGAAGCGATTCAAATTTTAACAGATTGCGGTGCTATTGAATATGCTCGTAATTTGGCATTAGAATCTGTGGACCAAGCAAAAGAAGTGCTTGAAATATTACCTGACTCTTCATCTAAACAGGTACTTTCAGATATTGCAGATTTCGTACTTGGGAGAAACTCTTAAATTCTCTCATTTTTTAACTTTTTTTTATGATTCCATGGGTTGCATGGAATCACATTTTTGGGTATTAATACGGTTTTTACATTAGCCGTTAATGTAGTTGAAATTTCTATATTTGTTGTAACATGTTGTTTTAATTTTATTCATAGAAGCGAGTATCTGAATGTTTTTAATGAAATGTTATAGAAATTTCTGTATTGTTGATAATACGTTGTATTATCAGAATTAATTTTATTTAATCTATTATAAATCTTTTTTCTTAGATTTGGGAACAATATTTCGGGTCTAAAGCAATTTTTCACATTAAACACAATTTTTTGAAAGCAATATGAAAAATCTTATAAATAACTTAAACATAATTTAAGTTCATGAAAGGAATAATTGGAGCTATTTCAGGAGATGTTATAGGATCTACAAAAGAGCATTGGCCGATAAAAACCAAGGATTTTGATCTGTTTCCTCCAAGGTCAATTTTCACTGACGACACTGTAATGACTTTGGCTATTGCAGACTGGTTAATGGGCAATAAAAACTCAAAGCAATATCTGATTGATACTGTACAGTATTACGGTAATATGTATCCTAATGCAGGATATGGGGGTAGATTCATCTCTTGGCTAGTTGAAAACCCTCCGAAACCTTACGGAAGTTGGGCTAATGGTTCAGCAATGAGAGTTTCACCTTGTGCCTGGGTTGCGGATTCACTTGAAGAGACACAGGAACTCGCCAAGTTGTCTGCCATCATATCACATGACCATCCGGAAGGGATAAAGGGAGCTCAATCAACAGCGGATGCGATTTATCTAGCAAGAACCGGTTCGACAAAGGATGAGATTAAACAGTACATCGAACAAACATACGGTTATGACCTGTCCAGAAAGCTTGATGATATTAGACCAAGCTATTCGTTTGATGTTTCTTGTGCGGGCAGTGTTCCGGAATCCATAATATGTTTTTTAGAAGCAGATGACTTTGAGGATACAGTTAGAAATGCTGTTTCACTTGGTGGTGATGCAGACACTCAAGCGGCAATTGCCGGAAGTATTGCATCTGCATATTGGAGCGTTCCAGAAGACATATATGAAACCACATTGGAATTCCTTGATGACTTTCTATTAAATGTTTATAAAGCCTTTGAGGAAGAATTCATTAAGCCAAATATTTAAGTATTTTAATGCATTAAATAGTAATTGGTTGTGAATTAATGAATAAGAAAATCATATTTGGTTTTATAATATTTTTATCATTATTTTTAACTATTTCTTATGTCTCAGCGAATGAAAATGTTACTGACGCTGTCTGTTTGGATGATGTCTCATCACAGGATATGGGCATCGATTTGAATTCTGATTCACAAATACTTAAAAACGACTCCTCTGATGATGGTGAAATTGAGAAAAATAAGTCTGCTGTGAAATTCACCGCATCGGATGTGGAAACATACACTAATTTGCAGGATACATTCACTGTCAAATTAAAATCCAATGGAACTCCATTGGCAAATAAGTCAGTTAAAGTCATTCTAAATGGTGTGAAGTATAATGGAATCACTAATGATAATGGTAAATATAGTATAAACTTTAAACTCAAAACCGGAACATATAATGTTCAATATTTCTTTGAAGGTGATGACGATTATGCAGAATCCAATGGGACTGCAATAATTAAGGTCAATCCTGACCTGGTGACCTATCTCACGGTTGCGGATAAGAATATTAATTATCGTCAAGGTTCAAAAACAATATTCCAACTGAAATTAGTTGACATAAATAATAATCCAGTCAAAGGCAAGAATGTAAAAATTAAAGTTAATGGAGTGACTTATACAGTCAAGACCAACGATTATGGTATTGCATCATGTTATTTAAACCTTAAAAAAGGAACTTATACTGTTGCATACTCATTTGAAGGTTCTGGATTGTATTTGCATTCTTCAGGAACATTTAAGATTACCGTTAAATCCAAATTGGCCAAGGGTAACGGATACTGGGTTGATAAATGGGGCATGATGAAAGTCAGCCTCAAGAAGCTTTCAAAAAAAGGAACTAAACAGATATTCCTTCAGCATACTGTTTTCTCAAAGTACGGTTCCACAAAAGTAATAAAATGGATTAAAAAAGCTCACAAGTATGGCATCAAGGTTCACATTTGGATGGCTGTATTTTATAAGGATGGAAAATTTGTCCATGCTTCTAACAAGAAAGGAGTTTACAATTACGCTTTTATGAATGAAAAAATCAACTTGGCTAAATACTACGCTTCCTTTAAGGAAGTGGATGGAATCCATTTTGACTATTTGAGATTTGGAGGCAATGCATATAAATATAAGAATGCGGTTAGTGCAGTCAACTATTTTGTCAAGGAAGCATGCATCAAAATCAGAGGCGTGAATCCGAATTGCATAATTTCCGCTGCGGTAATGCCTGAACCAACTTCCATGAAATACTACTATGGGCAGGACGTTCCTACAATCTCAAAGTATTTGGACGTTGTTATCCCAATGATTTATAAAGGCAATTACAAGGCCAGTTCCAAATGGATCAAGAAAACTACAAAGAAATTTGTTAAGCAATCCAAGGGATCTGCAATATGGTCTGGACTTCAAAGTTACCATTCCGACTGGGATATCAGCAAGCTCTCTTACAATTCTCTTTTAAAGGATGCTAAAAATGCTAAGAAAGGAGGAGCTACCGGAGTTGTTTTATTCAGATTCGGGTTGTCCGCTTTACTAAACTTTAAGAAATTATAATTTTTTCTTATTTCTTTTTTTTAATTTTTTTAACTGGTTCATGAATCTTTCATCATAATTTTTGGCGATGTCCTCGTATTTGTTCCAGATTCCGATTGCAGTTTCGGGAATAACTTCACGTTTGTCCGCTGTAAATTTTGTGTATGTGTGCATCATTTCCCTGGAATCTGATATTATTAACTTAACGAAAGGAATGTCTGCCTTTTGAATGTTGATGTCTTCCTCTTTAAACAGTTTTATGATGTTGACTTCCTCATTGTTGATGTAGCATGTCGGTGATGCCAAAATGTTTATTCTCAAATCTGGCCTCTTTTTCAATTCCTTTAGGATGGCCTCGCCTTCGCCTTCAAACAGGAATCCTATTCTCATGTTGATGGAGGTCTTGGCTCTCTTGATGATTTCCAGTTCCTGAGCAATAATCTTTTCGACACCATATATTCTCCATATTGGCGCTTGGACCTGGCTCATACCGTTTTCATAGACATAGGTTAGCCTTGTAATGGCATCATCTATCTTGGAGTTCAGCCTTTCCTTTTCCCTTGATAGCACTTCCACCGGTGATTTCACATTATATGTCAATGGCCTTCCGTCCTCGATGTCAATGAAATTCTTCTCGGCAAGCTTCTTCAAAACATCATATATTTTGCTTCGAGGAATGTCTGATTTTTCAGATACTTCGACTGCAGTTGCAGATATTAATGAAGTGAGTGTTACATATGCTTGCGCTTCATACATTGTCAATCCAATTCCCTTAAGGGTAGCTATATTCTCGTCCATGTTTATGGTTATCTAGTTGATAGTATATATATTTGCCACTTTAACCCTTAAAAAGTGACAAAATCTTTAAATACTCTTCATAAGTAATCTATTATTGATAATTATATGAGGTTATTATTATGACAGACGGATTAGATATGTTTTG
The DNA here is from genome assembly GCF_017940815.1 of Methanobrevibacter sp. GTDB lineage: Archaea > Methanobacteriota > Methanobacteria > Methanobacteriales > Methanobacteriaceae > Methanocatella. The sequence goes on along the minus strand of NZ_JAGAXX010000078.1, from coordinate 12,514 downwards.
TTATCAATGTTCCCAAACCGCTAAAGGTACCGGATGTACCGTAAGTGGAGTTTGTGGTAAGAAACCGACCGTAGCAAGATTACAAGATAACTTAATCTTTACTATGAAAGGAATCAGTGCATACAACTACAATGCAAACGTTTTAGGTAAAAACGATCCTGAAATCGACGCATTCTTGACCAAAGGATTATACACCACATTAACCAACGTAAACTTCGACGTTAATGACTTAGTTGCATTAGCATTAGAAGCAGGTAAAGTCAGTGTGGATGTAATGAGATTACTCAAAGATGCTCACATCGAAGCATACGGAGAACCTCAACCTGTTGAAGTAAAAGTTGGAGCACAAGAAGGACCAGCTATTATTGTAACCGGTCACGACTTAAAAGCATTAGAAGAATTATTAAAACAAGTTGAAGGCACTGACATTAAAGTTTACACTCACTCTGAAATGTTGCCAGCTCACGGATACCCAGGACTCAACAAATACGAAAACTTAGCAGGTCAATTAGGTGGAGCATGGCACGACCAAAGAACAGTCTTTAAAAAATACAATGCAGCAATCGTTGGAACCAGTAACTGTGTTTTACCAGCACTCGATGCATACAAAGAAAGAATGTTCACAATGGATGTAGCTAAACTTGAAGGAGTCAAAACTGTAGAAGACTATGACTTCTCCGAAGTAATCGAATGCGCAAAATCCTTAGGAGGATTAGAAGCAGAAGAACTAACCACAATCACAACAGGTTGGAGTGCAGGAGCTATTGTTGAACACGCTGACAAGATCAAAGAATTGGTTTTAGACGGTAAAATCTCAAGATTCTTCGTAGTCGGCGGATGTGACAAAGCTGCAAAACACAATGATTACTACAGAGAGTTCGTGCAAAACTTGCCTGAGGACACAGTCATCTTAACATTAGCATGTGGTAAATACAAATTCAATGACTTAGATTTAGGTGACATTGAAGGAATTCCAAGATTATTAGATGTAGGTCAATGTAACGACACCATTGTTGCAGTTGATGTGGCATTAGCATTATGCGACTTATTCGAAATGGAATTAAATGAATTACCATTAACAATTGTTCTCTCATGGATGGAACAAAAAGCAGCAGCAGTTCTCTGGGCTTTACTCTACTTAGGTAAAACAGACATGTGGATTGGACCAGTGCTTCCTGCATGGTGTAACGATGATATCTTAAACGTTTTAGTTGGAAACTATAATTTAACCCCTACTTCTGGCAATGCTTTAGTCGACATTAAAAGAATTATGGGAGAATAATTATGGAAGACATTAAATCCAAAGCGTTAGATATCCAAAAATTAGTAGAGTATCAGGACGATACCGTAGTCAGCCGTGAAGTAATCAAAAAAGAGTTAGGTACAGTCACATTCTTCGCCTTTGATCAAGGTCAAGGATTGTCTGAACACTCAGCTCCTTTCGATGCAATGGTTCAAATCATTGACGGTGAAGCTGAAATCACAATTTCCGGTGAAAAGCACACTGTCAAAGCAGGTGAAATAATCATCATGCCTGCAAACGAGCCACATGCTCTTCAAGCTGTAAAATCTCCATATAAAATGATTTTAACCATGATAAAAAGTGATTAATTTCATTTTATAATCTTATTTTTTTTTAGTTTCAAATAATCAAAAATAGGTTTTTAGGGGCTAATGCCTCTAAAAACATTATTTTTTCCACCAAACCATGACCCAGTCGGCCTTATCCTTTACGTTGAAATATTTGCCATTTTCAAAGGTCAATATTCTTTCGAGGTATTCTTTTAACATTTCCTTTTCGTCATCTGAATACAAGTCAAGTCGGAACTTGCCGTTGTCCATGGCTTCCTCGATATTGTCATATTCCCTGTAGTTGTTCAAGTCAAACCTTTCGATGTTTGCATAGATTCCCATGTTGAATAGTATGTTGAAAAAATAGTTGTAGTCTGGGAAATCCTCTGTTTTGATTCCAAGTTCCTTATCGAAGTCCTTCTCTATCTTTTTGTTTTCAGGTCCGAAAATAGTTATGAAAACATACTTATTGGCTATTTTATTCAGTTCCCATAAAACATCTTTAATAGGGATGATTCCATTCAGTGATCTTGAGCAGACAACAACATCAACGTCCCCTATCTCATCATAGCTTATCTCTTCAATAGGTTTTAAAATGGTTTTGATGTTGTTAGCATTGTTTTCATCAGCTCTCTTTTCCAGATATTCCAGCATTTTAGGGGATGAGTCCAGTCCAATGACCTTTTTGACTTTCTTGGCCAAGGGTATGGTAATTGATCCTTCGCCGCATCCCACATCAAGTACAGTATCGTTTTTATCTAGTATTAATTTGTCGAACAATGCATCCTGATAATCTTCTTTTCTAGTTCTTTTAAAAAAACCTGGTGCTGCCTTGTCCCAATCCTTGTTGACCTTTCCTTCAAGCCTTTCGGCCCAAAAACTTTCCCAGTCAACCTCATTTGGATTTTCTATACATTGTTTCATAATATCCCTTAAAATTCTTTTTTCATGCAAATAACAGTTTCATCATCTTTGAATTGGCCAAATTTTGGAATTTCCTCATAATTTAATTTTTCATATAATTTAATTGCTGCATGATTGTGTTTTCCGGTAACGATGAATGAATATCTGTAATCTGCATCCAAACTGCCTTCCAATTGTTTTATCAAATCATATGCAATTCCTTTTTTTCGATATTCCTTTTTGACATAAACCCTTTTGAATTCAATGCTGTTTTCACTGCAAACCCTATAGCTGGCACATGCTATAGGTTTATCCGAATCAAGGGCAAGAATTACGGTATGGTGTTGTTTAAACTCGTTGTATTTTTCATATTTGGAAAGTTCATCACCAATCAGTTCATAATATCCTTGATCCAATTCATCTACAAGTTTTAGAAATCTTTCATCGTCCTGATTAGTTAAAACGCTTTTCATTTTTATCAGATTTTTGTTCTTCCTTCTAAAACGTTCATGTAATCTTCGTAATTTTCTTTTAAAAGCTCAGGAATGTCCAGTTCGTAAGGGCAGTTGTCCACGCATGCATAGCATTCTATGCAGTCTTTTGTCTTTTGCATGATTTCCTGTGTCCTTTCATCCATGTTAGGTTCTGTTGGGAAACGTCTAATCCAAAGTGACATCCTTGCGCATAGGCTGATGTTGATTTCTTCAGGGCATGGCATACAGTATCCGCAGCCTCTGCAGAAGTTTTCGCCCAATTCCTTTTTGTCCTTTTCGATGACAGGCTTTAGGCTATCGTCCACAAGCAAATCATATGGGAAAGACAGGAATTCTCCAAGTTCGCTCATATGTTGGATTCCCCAAATTGGGAGGACATTGTCAAACTGATTCATGTAAGCGAAACTGGCCTTTGCATTCTTCAGCAATCCTCCACCCATTGCTTTCATTGCAATGAATCCCACATCCAGTTGTTTGCATCTTTCAATCAGTTTCAATTCCTCTTCTCCACTTAAATATGAAAATGGATATTGGAGTGTCTCATATAATCCGCTGTCAAGTGCTTCATTTGCGATTGTGACCTTATGGGTTGTAATTCCAATATGTTTAATTAATCCCTCTTCTTTTGCTTCAGCCATTGCCTTTGCCATTTCATCACCCTCTTTTGGGCAGAATGAAATGTTGTGATGTTGATACAAGTCCAGATAGTCGGTTCTCAATTCCTTAAGGGAAGTTTCCAAGTCATTCCAAAAGTCCTCCGGTGTTTCGGCGGCAGTTTTGGAGGCAAGATAGATTTCACTTCTAACATTTTCAAAGGCTCTGCCTAACTTCTCTTCACTGTCTGTGTAAAAACGTGCAGTATCATAAAAGTCAATGCCTGATTCATATGCCATATTCAATATCGCAAGAGAATCTTCTATGTTTCTTCTTTGAATTGGCAATGCGCCAAATCCTATTTTATTTACTTCTAGATTAGTTTTTCCAAGTCTCAAGTTATCCATAACCGTTCATTTTTAAAATAACATATAAGATTATAATTATGATTAAGATTATGATGGAAGTTCTGGCTGAAAAGAATCTTGTCTTCTTGAATTCTTTGTCTTTGACTTCTCCTGTTTTCATAATTCTTTCTTTTTCAAAGGAACATTTCTGATATATTTTTTCAAGGTCATTTGGAAGTCTACCATATTCGTTTAGCATGTTGATTGTCTTATTCAGGTATTTGACAGCCTCTTGGTCATCTCCCTGTTTGACGCAACAGAATGCTGCCTTGTAATTAAAATTGGTTTTAAGTTCCAAATCGTCCTCGATTTTACCTTCATATTGTAAGCAGTTTTTATAACATTTCAATGCCTCTTTATATTCTTTCAATTCATACAATGCATCACCTTTGGCATTAAAAGCGATTAAAGTATCTTCTTGAAGTAATGACTTGTCTAGGTATTCGAGCGCTTCACGGTTTTTTCCATTTTTTTGAAGCATCTGTCCCTTGTACAGGTCGGTTTTTTGATCGGAACCGAACTGATTTTCGTAGGCTTCAATGCTTTTCAGTGCATCTTCATACTTTTTTGCCTGAATCAAAAGCTCGATTCTAGCCATCTTAAGTTCTTTTTTTGAAATGCGAGGCTTTTCGATTTTGGAATATGAACTGTATTTTTCTTCTGCCTTGTCCATATAGCTGATGGCTTCATCAACATGGCCCTTATTGAACCTGGACATTGCCTTGTCACAAATGGCATTGATGGAACGTGGTTGCTTTTCTAGGTATTCGTCAAAGTACTTTTCACCGTAATCCCCATCGCCGTGTGTGGGGTCATAATACTGATAATACATGCCCTTTTCTTCAAGAGCAGGTAAATGACCATTCTCAATCAATAAGTTTAAAATATCAAGATATGATTCAATATCATCTTTCCCGTGTCTTTTTCTAGCTAATTTAAGAGCTTCATCAATATTGTCTTCCTCGATATATTGCTTTGCTTTTTCAACATATTCGCTCATTATATCAACCTAAGTTTTTTATCTATCTCCTATAAATCTAATCAATAACTACTCTCACTATATTTATATATTTTTAGTTAAATAAATAATATTACTTATTTTTATTAATTTAAAATTGTGATGATTAAATGAATGATTTAGAAGAAATTATTTACAAGCACGCTTTACTCAATGCAGCTAAACATAAGGGAAGTGCAAATCCTGGAGCTGTAATGGGTTCAATCATGTCAAACGAACCTGAACTCAGAAGTAAGGCTAAAGAAATAGGTCCTATGTCTGGTAAAATTGTAGCAAAAGTAAATGCTTTAAGTCCAGAGGAACAGGCTAGTGAAATGGAAAAATTAGGTGTTGAAGTTCAAGACAAAAAACCAAAAGCAAAAGAGAAAGGACTTCAGGAATTGCCTGGAACTCATGAAAACATTGTATTGAGATTTGCTCCAAACCCAAGTGGACCATTACACATTGGACACTCTCGTGCAGCGGTTCCAAATGCTGAATACGTTAAAAGACATAACGGTAAGTTAATTTTAAGGATTGAAGATACAGATCCAAAAAGGGTATTTGAACCTGCTTATGAAATGATTCCTGAAGATTTGGAATGGTTAGGAATCAAACCTGATGAAATCATTTACCAATCCGACAGATTTGAAACATATTACGATTATGCTCGCCAATTGATTGAAAAAGGCGCAGCTTACATGTGTACCTGTGACGGTGGAGACTTTAAGGAATTGAAAGACAACTGCAAAGCTTGCCCATGCCGTGACAATAGTGTTGAGGAAAACCTTGAATTATGGGAAAAATTCGATACTATGGAAGCTGGTGAAGCGGTACTTAGAGTAAAAACCGACATAAACCATAAAAACCCTGCAATACGTGATTGGGTTGCAATGAGATTGGTTGACGAAACCCACCCAAGACTGGGAAACAAATACAGAATCTATCCTATGATGAATTTCTCTGTAGCGGTCGATGACCACTTGATGGGAATGACTCATGTTTTAAGGGGAAAAGATCACTTGGCTAACTCTGAAAAACAAAAATACCTATATGACCACATGGGATGGGACTTGCCTGAATTCATCCATTACGGAAGACTTAAGATGGAAGATATCGCATTAAGTACTTCAAAAGCTATGGCTGGAATTGAGGATGGAACATATTCCGGATGGGACGACCCAAGACTTGGAACTTTAAGAGCCATTGCAAGACGTGGAATTGACCCAAGAACCATCTATAACTTGATTACTGAAATCGGTGTTAAAATGGCAGATTCAGCTATCAGCTGGAAGAAAATCTACGGTTTAAATCGTAATTTCCTTGAACCTGTTGCAAACAGGTATTTCTTCTGTGAAGAACCGGTAAAAATTGAAGTTGAAGGTTATCAGGATGGTAAGGTGGACATTGAAAGACCTCTCCACGCAGACCATATTGACAGGGGAAACAGACACTTGCCATTTGACGGCAGTGCATACCTTGCAAAAGAAGACATTGCAGATGGATTATTCAGATTGATGGATGCAGTTAATGTCGAGATTGCTGGAGATAATGTAAATTATCACTCAACTTCCTTTGAGGATGCACGTGAAGCTAAAGCAAGAATCATCCAATGGGTTCCAGTTGATGAAAACGTTAATGTTAAAATAGTCATGGATGATGCATCTGTTAAAACCGGTCTCGGTGAAAGTGCACTCAAGGACTTGAAAGTTGGTGACATCGTGCAATTCGAAAGGGTTGGATTTGCAAGACTCGATGAGATTGCTGATGATGAAATGATATTCTACTATGCCCACAAATAGGTGATACAATGACAATGTTTACAAATGGATTTTCAACACTTCAAATGCCAAAGGACTTTGAACCAGTTAAAGCCAAGGATGAATTCACAGAACTGTACCTTGTGAACACCAAAATTCCAATGTCCATAAAGTTTTCAACAACACCTACATTGGTTGGACTTCCTGAAATAAGGGCCGATATTGAAAAGAATTTGGAAAACAATGATAGAATCAATTTGATCGCTTCAGACTTTTTGCCTATAAATGATGATATTTACTATATGATTGTATCATCATTTTCAGATGGTGAAAATGGAGTTAGACGTAACGAATTCTTATATGTAGAGGATAACAACCTCTATCTCTTTGAATTTACCTATCCTTATGCTGACAGGGAATTGGATGATTTCTATTTGAATATTATTCGCTCTTTAAAAATCAGTGTGCCTAAATACATTGTTGAAAATGGCGAATACAGAATAAATCATGAATAATTTTTTTTTTTAAAAAAAGAAAAGTTTTGTAAAAAGATATTTTAGTATATCTTTTTAACATCACTTGGTTTGATAGTAATATTTTTACCTCTGTACCTAACGGAAATGTCATCACCGTTTATTGCATAAACTTGGCTTGAATATGTTTCGCCTAAGTGATTGAAGATAATTTCATCTCCTTTTTTAAGTACATAGTCACCATTGCTAATTTGTATCTTGATATTGTTTCTTTCAGGTTTGCTTTTAATTGGAGCAACCCTTTGTGTAGCTAATTCAGGTTCAGGTGACTTTTTAGTCATGTTGAATATTCTTCTTGTATTAGCTTGCCTTAAGCTTTCATCATTGTCAATCATGTGATACTCTTCGTAATCAGCATCATAGTCTAAATGGGTTTCATTTATGATTGGTTCGTATTCATCATACTCATTAACGTTTCTGATGTATGATTCTTGTTCTGGAGTAAGCTCTTCAGTTTCAGGAGTGAGTTTTTCCTTAACTTCTTGGAATAGTTTGGATCCTTTAATTTTGTTTGTGAATTTGTCCAAGTCTTTTCTGTAATCTAAATCCATTCCTTCTTCTTCTGAATCTCCAAATAAGTTAGCGTCATCAATGGAAGCGCCTAACTTGTAATCTTTGGTTTCATCAACTTTACTTGGAGTTTTAAGAGCAGGTTCTGCAATTTCTTCTTTTAATAATGTTTCAGTGATGTCCTTATCTTCAGAAATGCTTTCGACGGTTTCTTCGCTTTCTTTTGCAGCGGAACTAATGGCTTCATCAACATCTTTTTGTGTTGCAACTGAGGGGGTTTCTTTAATATCTTCAGTTTCTTCACTAGCTTCGCTCTCTTTGATTAGGTCACTGATTTTTTCTTCTTCTTTTTCTTCATTAATTATTTCTTCAATTAATGGTTCTTCGGTTTTATTTTTGATGCTTTCTTTAATTGCATCAAGTTCAGAATCTTCTTCACGTTTAATTTTTTGAGATTCTTTTTCTCTTTCACTATCTTTTCTTTTGGATTCTTTGATTAATTCGTCAATAGTGAATAAATCTTTTAATTCGGTTGTATCTTTGTTATTTTGAGTCATAATATCAATCTGGCTTTGTTTTATTGGTTCTTGGAATTTTTCAACTTTATTATCATAATTAATTAAAACTTGATTTTGAGATTCGTATTCGAAGTTTGTCATGGTATTTTTACTTTCAACTTCTGGTACTATGTAAACATCATTTTGAGGGGATGTTTCTTGTGTTGACTTTCTAAATAAGTTGTGATTTATAGAACTTTGTTGGGAGTTTTGCGGGGATAAACTGCGTCGTTGAGTTGAAGGTTTGTTTTTATTGCTGCTGCCACTGAGTGAACTAATTGTATTTTTACCTGCATTAAGAGCATTGTTTATGCTTTCACTACTTGGCAGTATTGATCCTTCATCTTTCTCTAACTCAACGCCTTTATAATGCAATTTGACTAAAATAATTGCTATAATAGCGATGAGAGCTATTGTTATCCAAAGTATTATGGTAATGTCATTCATTATTTCCCAACCCTTATTTAGTCTATTATTATTTATGTTATTTTCATTAATTTAAATATTTTTATAAGATTTCTAATTTTTGAAATGTTGCCTCAAAATGGTCATGTGGTAATCATTAAATTGTATTATTTAATTTTTCTTTTATAATTTGATTTTATTTAAAATTAAAGTTGGTTTTTCCCCTATTGGGTTATTGACAGTTAATTTAATATTATTTTATAATAATGGGCATTTTTAATAGTTGAATGTTAATCAGTTAATTTATATATTGCGAAAATAAAATATAAATTAGATTAATATTTATGAGGATTAATCATGGTTGTTAAAATTAATGAAAACTATCTTAAATTAAAAAGCAGTTACCTCTTTGTGGAAGTAGCTAGAAGAGAAGCAGAATTTTCAAAAGCAAATCCTGATGCTGATATCATTAAAATGGGTATTGGGGACGTAACCAAACCTTTAGTGCCAGCAGTAGTTGACGCTTTTAGAAAAGCAGTAGATGAAATGGCAGATGGTGAAACATTCATGGGATATGGTCCAGAACAAGGTTATGAGTTTTTAGCAGAAGCTATCATTAAAAATGATTTCAACAAGTACGGAATAGACCTTGACACTTCAGAAGTCTTCATCAGTGACGGAGCAAAATGTGACACAGGTAACATCCAAGAGATTTTTGGAATTGACAATAAGATTGCAGTGACCGATCCTGTTTACACAGTATATGTTGACACAAACGTTATGGCTGGAAGAACAGGTGAAATGGGTGACGATGGAATGTATGAAGGTTTAACCTACCTCAAATGTAATGCAGAAAACGGATTTGTTCCAGAACTTCCATCAGAACCGGTTGACATCATTTACTTATGCTATCCAAACAACCCAACAGGTACAACATTAACAAAAGACCAATTGAAAGTGTTTGTTGATTATGCAAAAGAAAACAAAGCAGTGATCTTATTTGATGCAGCATACGAAACATTCATAAGTGAAGAAAACGTTCCACACAGTATTTATGAAATTGAAGGAGCAAAAGAAGTGGCTATTGAATTCAGAAGCTTTTCCAAAACCGCAGGATTCACAGGTACACGTTGCGCATACACAGTTGTTCCTAAAGAATTGAAAGGATACGACTCCGAAGGAAATGAAGTGGAAATCAACCCATTATGGAACAGAAGACAAACCACTAAATTCAACGGTGCATCCTATCCTGTACAAAGGGCCGCTGAGGCAACTTACTCACCTGAAGGCCAAAAACAAATTCGCGAAGTGGTTGACTACTACATGGAAAACGCAAAAATCATCCGTGAAAGCTTAACCGACATTGGCCTTGAAGTTTACGGTGGAGTAAGCTCCCCTTACATCTGGGTAAAAACTCCAAACGACATGGATTCCTGGGACTTCTTCGACATATTGTTGAATGAAGCTAATGTGGTTGGAACTCCAGGTTCAGGATTTGGTCCAAGTGGTGAAGGATATTTAAGACTTACTGCATTCAATACATTAGAAAATACTAAAGAAGCAATGGATAGAATTTCTAAATTAGAATTTTAGGTGTTATAATTGAAAGTAATAGAAAAACCAGTTGAAATTGAACAAGGGGATTCATTTAAAACAATTTTATCAAAATATGGTGCATTGGCACTTGACAAGCAAGAAAACTTATCAGAGTTAATTGGTGAAACCGTTGGGGATTTGGACATTGAAAAAGGTACATTGACCTTTGGCGATGTTGAATTTCCAGTTCAAGTCTTAGGATTTTATATGGAAGATGCCAACCAATGGTCTTGGGCATGGGATAATGAAGATATCTTTGGTAGTGATTTAATTGTTTCTTCAAATGAACTCAAGACAATTGGCGAAGGATTTGAAATTCAGGAATTAATCTCTCCTGTTCTCAATGCGAATTACAATGACTGTCACACATTGGCCATGGTGGCTAGTAGCGTTTTAGACATGGATGCGTATTACAGTATTGCAGAGGAAGGATTGGATATTTTTGTTTTAATCAAGTCTGATTTGATTGTGGAAAACAACTCTCCTAAAAAATTCAGAGATACATTCTACACCTTCCAAAAGAATTTCAATATTTATCCAAAAATAGCTTTTGAGTCATATACAAAGCTTAAAGGCTATGGATTCAAGCCTCATGATGACTTTGCACTTGCAAAAATTGGTGAAGCTAGAGTAATGTCCGGATTTACTGAAAGAGGAAACGTTACCAGACTTTTAATCTTTGGTGATGATGAAAGGTGAGAATATGGACCAGGATTTAGTTGATGAGATAGATTATTTGATAGAGGTGTTGACTAAATCCGGATTTTTTTCCGTTGATGAAATTCTTGAAATCTTGGAAGACCAGTTTATTGAAGAGGAAATTGATTTTTCCAATTATGATATCTCATTAAGTGATTTCTCAAATGATGACTTCTCCAAATTGGAAAATGCATTTAAGAATTTGTCAAAAGAAAAGATTGTGGCCATTCACAATTGCGGATTTGATATTGAAGAAGGTGTAAGTGACGCTTTTGAGCTTGAAGTTCATTTGAGAAATAACAAATTTGAAGTAGAAGGGTTTTGCTTTTACACTTTTGATGATGTTGAGGAGTCTATTTGGGAAAATAGGTTAAAAATCACTTTCGGCGATTTTGAAAACGATGAGGATAAGGCATTGGAAATCGGAAAGACAGTTGCCGAATATTTGAAAAATGAAGGTTTCACTATCGTTTGGGATGAAACAGTTAACAACCAAATTGAAATTAATCCTTTTAATTGGGATAAATCTTATGATAGTGAAAAGGAATATGAAATTGAAGGAGCATATGAAGTGTTTACAACTAACTAGGTGTTATGATGAATGTAAGATCTTTAAAATTAATCCGTGATGTGATAATCAATTCAGGTAAATGGGCATCAATAGAGATTTCCCAGGATTCTGTATATGTTGAGTTCAAGGATGTCGAACTTGGAACTCCTAAACATGATGAAGATTTCTCTTTAACCGTCAGATTTGCTGGAGATTCATTTTTCACAGCATTTTACAATAACATTTGGGATGTGGATTTCTTATCCAATTATAACTTTAAAACTCAGCTGTTGAGTGAAGAGGTGTATTTTGAAGTTAAGGAACTCAAATTCATTGATTTCGAATATCTGAATACATTTTTCCATGATTACAAAAAGGAAAAAACAATTTCCAGCATGGATGATTTCGACATTCACAACATTCGCAATGACTTTTTTATGTTGGTTGAAACAAAGGACATAGCTTTTGTTGTCGGCGGAGATCAAATGGACTTTTTCTCCCCATTCGAAAGGCTTGATGATGCTTCATTAAGGGAATTGTCCAATCAATGGATGCTTTATTTCTTAAGGTATCACATGAAACGGAACTTGATTAAGGATCCAATGTGTGAAAATCATCCGTTGTATCCTAAAAAATAATTTATTCTATTTTTTTAATATTTATCAAATAATTTGATTTGATAATTATTTTATTTATTTTATTTTAACATTATTGTGCAAGAATTCTCCGGCTTCTTTAAGCCGGGAGATGAATTGCACTTTTAAGAGGGGTGTTGTATTTTTGGAATTTTTTTTGCAAGGGAAAAATTGAATATTGAATCTTCAATTTAAAACTCTTATTTTTTAATTTCAAGCAATAATGGGATTTTATTTTAAATTTAAAATCCACAAATTAATTTATTTTAGTTATTTTTATTTTTAATATTTGCTTCTTATTT
>NZ_JAGAXX010000077.1 GCF_017940815.1 Methanobrevibacter sp. | reverse complement strand
GAAGCAATAGCTACTGAAAACCACATTGATGAAGTTTTCACCGACGAAAATGAAAACAGCGATATAGAAAATTACACAACATTAAGTAACGATATCAACAAGACAAACGATAAGGAAACATTAACATTAAAAAATGATTACCAATATGATTTGAATAAAGACCAAAAGACCATTACAATAACTAAATCAATAACCATTGAGGGAAATGGACATTATATCGATGGAAACAATGCAAATGGTTTTTTTACCATTAATGCAAAGAATGTGACTTTAAAAAATATCATTTTCAAAAATGCAAAAACCGATGATTCATCCATTATCTGGAATTTTGCCAATGGAAAACTAATTAACTGTACATTTGAAAATATCAATGTAAGTAACGGAGCAATTCGTGTTTTAGGAAACAACAACATCATTTCCGATTGTGCTTTTATAAATTGCGCTTCCAAAGAATATGCTGGTGCAATTTATGCCAACAACGTTAATTTAACCGTCATGAACTGTTATTTCTCAAAAAATTCAAACAATCAAAATGGTGGATCAATTTATAGTCCATATTGCAATTTAAACGTTTTAAATTGTAGTTTTGAAGATTGTTATTCTTCAGCCCAAGGAGGAGCCATATCCACCAGTAACGGAAATGTTAATATCCTAAATTCCAATTTTACATATTGTTCCGCTGGAAGAGGAGGATCAATTTATTCATACCCCTCCAAAAAATTAAACATTGCCAATTGTAATTTTGTTAATAGTAATTCTGCCACAGATGGCGGTTCCATTTATGTTAATGGAGATAATCAAACCATATCCAACTGCAAATTTGTTAAATGCAATTCAGAAGAAAATGCAGGGGCAATATTCATTAGCGGAGCAGAATCCCTAATTGAACTATGTAGTTTTACAGATTGCTCCTCTAAAGATGGAGGATCAGTTCGTAGTGGAGATAATCTAATATTATACCAATGCCAATTTGTCAACAGCAATGCTACAGAATATGGCGGTTCCATATATGCAAATAGCAATTTGACCGTGATTGACTGTACATTCACCAATAGTCAATCCACTAGCTACGGCAGCTCAATATTTATGAATAAAAACAATTTGACAATATTATACAGTGATTTCAATAACTGCCCTTCAGATATGGGATCAATTTATGCAAAAAGCAACTTACTAATAAACAATTCCCATTTTAAGAATTCAGGAAAACTATACTTCAGCGATTGTAAAAACTTAACAATTACACATTCCACTTTCACAAATAACGATAATCCTGCAATAAATCTAAAAGGAGTAACAAACGCTACAATTTCCGATTCAAACATCTCCTCAAATGCACGCACCATCATATTAGAAGGTTCCAAACTCATTAACATAAGCAATAACAACATATCCGGAAATGACAAATGCGTAGTTGACATTAATGGCGGAAATTGTACAATATCAAATAACACAATTGATGCAACTGGAATCGACGCCACAGGAATTCAGGCTAAAAACAATGCCAAAGCGGAAATATGCGACAATGAAATAATGTCCCGTGGAACATTCACAATAACAGTGGAAAATTCAAATGCAACAGTTAAAAATAATGAATTATGCTCCAACAGCAAAACCTGTGAGGATTCCATCATGAATAACGGTGGAGTGACTTCTGAAGGAAATACAAAATTCTATTTAACCCCAAGCTTCAAAGTTACAGCACAAGCATCCCTTGATATGGCAAGGCTAGTAAACATCATCACAATAACAACAACTGGAAAAGATTTAACCGGTACGGTTACTGTCACCCTTTACTTGGCCAATGGCGAAGTTGAACATAGTGAAAACATTACAATAACCAACGGAAAAGCAGTATTCACAGAACCGTTCCTGGCAGCGGGCAAATACGCATATGTCGTAAATTATAATGGTGACAACAGATACAATCCGGCATCAGAGGAAGGAAACATCACCATTAACAAGCATGCAACAACAATTACACCAAAAACCGCAAAAGTTGATTATGGATACGCATACAAGGTGCTTGTGAAAATTGACGGCAAGTCCGTAGGCGCTGGAAAAGAAGTTGCCCTTAAGATAGCTGGAAAAACATTGAAGGCAAAAACCGATAAGAACGGTTATGCAACATTCAAATTAGCAATTAAGCCTAAAAAATACAGTGCAACAGTAATGTTAAACAATGTAGTCAACGAATTTAAAGGCACTAAAAAGGTATCTGTTACCGTGAAAAATGTCATTAAAGCCAAAAACGTGAAAGTCAAAAAATCATCCAAGAAAGCTAAGGTGAAAGCAACTTTAAAGACCTCTTCCAAAAAGGCAATTAGCGGTAAAAAAATTGTCTTAAAAATCAAAGGCAAAAAGGTCACTGCAAAAACAAATAAAAAAGGAGTTGCCACCTTTAAAATTAAGAAAAACATTCTTAAAAAACTTAAAGCCGGTAAAAAATACAAATACCAGGTAATTTATGGCAAAGACACTGTTAAAAAAATCATGACCGTTAAAAAGTAATTGCTTCGGCGATTACTTACCTTATTTTTTTGAATTTAAAAATTAATCGGCATCCTCATCCATTGTTTCCAAAAGAAAGCTGACCGGCCTGAAACCGTCATTGCATGAAATCATTGCGGATTTCTTGTTTTTCATCCATCCGTCATAAAAGTCACTGGCTCCATTTGCCAATGCCATTACAAACGGTGAAACGCTTTCCCATGCACTGTCACAGAAATCATCAGGCTTTTGCCAACCGTTGGCAATGAAAACCTGACCTTCCTCAACATCACATTCATGTTCCAGAGGATTTTCATACTTTTCGATTAAATCATCATGCCTTACCTTTCTCATGACTGTAATCTTCACCTTTTTCATAATAATGCCTCCAAGTCACTTCTTTCATATCTGTTGTGTCCCTTAATGGACTTCTTATATTTCCAGCATTTTATTGCATCTTCCAGGGACTTGTCATCATTGTCCTTAAAGAAGTCTCGTATATATTGATTGTATTGAAATTGCTTATCAATCTTTGTTTTTTCTTTTGAGTTTTGGATTTCATAGTATGTATCAATTGCATCCCTGTATGTTTTATCCGGATTTGACTTCAACCACTTTTGGAATTTGACCTTGAATTTAAAGGTTTTGCCTATTTCATTTTCGAAAAATTCCCTTTTATCCTCACTGCATTTGAAATTTTCCCCTAATTTTGAATCCAATGTGATTTCAGATGGGGATTTGGTTGAAACTTGTCTAATTACAGGTTCCTCCAACATTTCACCAGTGGACAAATAATGGACAATCCTATTTTCCAAGTCCTCTTTGGATCCGCCAACCTTTAATCCCTCAGACCTGCAAAAATCCTTTAGTTCCTCTTTTAAAAAATAATATTGCTTGAACTCTTCAGGTTTTAGGTTTTTTGTCAACTTAATCATAGCAATCTTCCACTAAAAACATGATTAAACATTAGACTTAAATAATCACAAAAATAGTTTAAAAATGAATAAGGATAAATTTGATAAACAAATTTTGACACATCCTCATTCACCCAATTAAACAGGTCTGCATTACGCAGTTTAACATCATTTGATGTTATACAATCCTATGAATCTTAAGATATATAAACATTACTACTTCCATTACATTATTAAATCAATATTATATTTAAAAACAGTATTACACGCCAAATACAATATTTATTTTTAAAATAAACAAATTATATAAAGTTTAAAGTGAAAATAATAGTTTCTAAAACACTAATATAATATACAATTAACACAGGTGTTTTAATGAATTTAAAAAAAATTATATTAAAAACACTCCTATCAATGGAGACCGTGCATTATGGCAGTTGAAAATATAGTGCTTGCCATATCCTATTTCCTTATGGCAAGCTACTACCTATTGTTGGCTTTTAACCTGTTTAATTGCTAACAATCTATGATGTGATAGGAAGCCTAGTTTGGAGCAATCCAAAATTTTCTAGTTTGATAAACCGACAATTTAAATGACAATTAGCTTTAATATGTGTTTTATAGCTTCCTTTTTACTCATAGTTAAAAATAAAAAAGAGAGGAATTATCCTCTTGTTACAATACTTATAATGTCATTGTCCTGAAGTTCATAGTCACTGGCCACACGCATGTTCTTTCTGGCATCGACTGCATGCATGAACTTGTCTCCAATGTCAGTGTGGACAATGTAAGCCAATTGCTTAGGTGTTGCACCTCTTGGAACCAAAAATCCGTCAGGCAAGACATTACCTTTTTGATCGGTGTACTTGTGCTCATCTGAAACAGGATAAACGACAATTCTGTCAAGCAATTCAAATATCGCATAATTCAATGCATCCTGAACACCTGTACTACCATAAACATCGAGAATATTGGTTTGAATATACTCAAGACCCTTTTTCTGAGCTTCAGACAACTCTTCAGGCTTTAGGATTTCAAAGTGATCATCACCGGACATGTAGCTGATGAGTCCACCTTCAGCCGCCTTGACAAGTGCCAATTCTGAACCTGCTGAAGTTGGAATGACATTCGGATACTTTTCCTTGATTCTTTTGATGTTTTCAGCAGATGTTGGCAAGTCAGCCTTGTTTGCAATAATCATCATCGGCTTTGCAATATGTAAAATATTACGGGTTAGCTCAATCAAGTCTTCCTCTTCCCACTTGTTGTAGTCAGGCTCGACGTTTCTTTTAGCCTCGATAATGTCCTCAATGGCTATACCGGTACCTGACAACTGGTCGAACAACACTTTAGAAATGTCAAGGTGTTCCGCACCGACTTTTCTTATTAGCCTTACCCAATTCTTGGACAATATTCCATACATCCACATGACAATCTCGTTTTCCAAGAATTCAAGGTCATCCAATGGGTCATGGCTTCCAGGATCAACAGGGTTTCCTTCAAGATCTGTTGAACCGGATGCATCTATAACATTGATAAATACTTTAGCTTGCATTAGGTCATCTAAAAACTTGTTACCTAATCCTTTTCCTTCATGCGCTCCAGGAACCAGTCCTGCAACGTCTATCATTTCAATTGGAAGCAATCTTTTTCCATCAATGCATATTGAATTGTGAGGATTGCATGTGACTCCCAACTCCTGACATGGGCAATCCTTAATCACATGAGCAACTGCCTTGTTCGCATCAATGGTTGTAAATGGATAATTAGCCATTTCCACACCAGATGCAGTCGCTGAATTGAAAAAAGATGATTTTCCAACATTTGGTTTTCCACAAACTGCAATTTGAAGCATAATAATCACTTAATCTATAATAACATCTAAATGTTTGTTCTTAAAATTATAAATAGTTTCAGAAAATAAATTACTATTCAATGAAAGATGAAGATATTGAACGCCCACAGGCTATGAAAATCCGTCAAGGCATCCAGGATGCAATGACCTATACCCTCCCGGACAAGACATTCAACCCTAAAAATATCGATTTAGTTGAGATTGACATTGAACTGGACAATTTAGGTTGGGATTTCCACAACTACAGAATCCTTAACCTTACAGACATCCATCTCGGACAATGGGTCAATCCGGATTATCTAAGTGACCTAGTGGACTACGTCAACACCCTAAACTATGACTTAATCACATTGACTGGCGATTATGTCTCGTACAACATGGAAGACTATGACATTGCATTGAAGAATTCGCTTAAGCGACTTAATGCAAAGGATGGAAAATATGGCGTTCTGGGAAACCACGACCATTGGATGGGCTCTGAAATAATCAGAGACATCTTCAAGGAATCTGACATTGTCGATTTGAGCAATGACGTTGTAACCTTGACAATAAACGAAAGCAAGGTGAATCTTGCAGGAGTCGACTCATCAACAGTCTGTGCAGACAATCTCGACAAGGTACTGGCCAAGTTGGATGACGATTATCCGACAATATTGCTTGCCCATGAGCCGGATTTCGCACGAGAGTCCTCACAAACCGGCAAAATCGACCTTCAGATTTCCGGCCACTCTCATGGAGGCCAGTTTATCATTCCAAAAGTTGAAACAACTCCATTTAGAGGTCCAAATTCAGTCAAATATCCTGTAGGATTATACAAAGTTAAAGACATGATACAGTACACAAGTAAGGGTCTCGGAACAAATTCATTTAGAGTCAGAATCAACTGCAAGCCAGAAATAACAATAATCACATTGAAAAACAAGGAAAGAAAAAGAATTGAGATAGAATGAGCTATAAAAATCAAGTCATATCCTCACTGAAAACATTGATAACTACAGTTTTGCTTGTCCTAGCCAATATTGTCGCTGTTTTTGCTGTGGATTACATCAGTACCGACTTTAATATCGGTCCTGCATATAATGCCTTGATTATTGTAATTGCATTTACTGTTGCCAATGCCCTGCTTTGGCCGATTTTCAGACGTTTCCTGATGAAATTCATTATCCTGACATTCGGAATCGGAGCGATTGTCCTCAACTCAGTGATATTTTATATCGCCACATACTTCATTCCCGGAGTTTATGTTGGATTTTACGGATTTTGGCAGGTTCCTATCGTGATGGCAATAGCCACAACATTCATCACCAACATCACAAACACCAATTATTATGATGGCTACATCAAAACCATTTTGAGATATGCCCTTAAAAGAAAAAACAAGGAAGAAAAGCAATATCCTGGAGTCCTGATGCTTGAAATCGACGGCCTGTCAATCAACACCCTGAAAAAGGCCCTTGACAAAAATGTCATGCCCACACTTAAAGGTTGGATCGATGGAAATACACATACCCTAAAGGAATGGGAAACCGACCTGTCCTCACAAACCGGAGCAAGCCAAGCGGGAATATTGCACGGAAACAATGAGAACATCGTTGCATACAGATGGGTGGAAAAGCAAAACAACAACCAGATTATGGTTTCGGGGAAATTGAGCCATTCTCCGGTTATAGAAAAAATGATCAGTAACGGAGAAGGCCTACTTGTAAATGGAATAAGCATCGCAAACATGTTTTCAGGAGACAGCAAGCTCTCCGCATTGACATCATCAAGGCTTCGAAGCATAACCAGAATATATAACAAGACATTGCATACCGTGTTTTTGGAATCATACAATTTCCAAAGGATATTTGTCCTTTTCCTATGGGACATAATTCTTGAATTGAAATCACAAGTAATGCACAGGATAAAAAATATCCATCCAAGACTTAGAAGGACAATCGTTTATGCCGCAATACGTGCAGGAGCAAATGTTGTCCTGAGAGAAGCCACAACCGAAATCCTGACAAGTGAGATGTTCAGGGGAGAAATAGACACCGCCTATGCCACATTCATGGGATACGATGAGGTTGCACACCACTCAGGAGTGGAAGATGATGACGTTTGGGGCGTCTTAAAGCAAATTGACATCCAATTCTCAAGAATTGCCTCTGCAATCGAGATGAATGACAGGGATTACAAGCTGGTTATCCTATCAGACCACGGACAAAGTAACGGAGCAACATTCAAGCAAAGATACGGATTGACATTGGGAAATTACGTAAGACGCCTTCTTCCAAATGACATGAAATTCTTTAAAAACGAGTACAACATTGACCACTTCAGGGACGCAATCATTCCAGAAAACAAACAATTGCAAACAATTAAGGAACATGTTGAAACCATCCGTGACGACTTGTTTGACGAGGCCGGAGCCATTCAAAACATGAGAAAGGGAATTGCAGAGCGCAAGCCGAAAATCATATTTGAAAATGAGCAGTACAAAAATTTACGCAATAAATACTCAAACAGCCTAGAGTACATCACTTCCCACGACTATGTCCAGTTGAGCACTGAAAAGGCCAAGGATTCAGAGCTGATTGTTTTGGGCTCAGGAAATATGGGCCTGATATATTTCACCCAATGGAAACAGCGCCTGACCTATGAGGAGATAGTAATGCTATTTCCCGAATTGATTCCAGGACTTGTCAACCATTCCGGAATAGGATTCGTTCTTGTGAATTCGATAACAAACGGAGGAATGGTCATCGGACAAAAGGGAATCTACTACCTCGACAATGACAAGATTGTTGGCGAGAATCCTCTTGAGGACTTCGGGAAAAACGCCGCAATGCACCTTAAAAGGCAAAACTCGTTTGACAACATGCCAGACATCATGGTGAACAGCTTTTACG
Organism: Methanobrevibacter sp.; assembly: GCF_017940815.1. Classification (GTDB taxonomy): domain Archaea; phylum Methanobacteriota; class Methanobacteria; order Methanobacteriales; family Methanobacteriaceae; genus Methanocatella. Next base: position 41,064 of record NZ_JAGAXX010000077.1, on the reverse strand, counting down.
ATTCAAAACATGATGAGGTGTGCGCATTTGAAGAGCTTATTGGAAGCCATGGAGGCCTTGGCGGAAACCAGACAAGACCGTTCATACTATACCCTTCCGAATGGAATGATCCTGGCGAATTGGTTGGTGCAGAGTCAGTTTATAGATTTTTAAAAAGAGAAATAGAAAAGTTAGATTCTTGATAGCCAGTAATCTAAAATTTCCTCAACATTTTCATCAAAGCTTATTGTCTTATCCTTGTTTTCAGGAATTGCCTGTGGATAATCCAGGTTAAGTCTTATCAATGTTGCATCATCATTGTTATAAGTCATCTGTTCAAACGGATACCTGATGATTCCGGGAGTGTTGAAGCCGACGCCAATTTCCAAAAACACGAATTTACCGTCAATTCCATTAAGGAAATCAGAATAGTTCTTATTCATATGATGCCATTTTGCATCCTCAACAAAATAACTGTCCTTTCTTAGATTCAAATCCATTTCTCCACCGCAAACTGGACATTTTGGAACCAAATCAGTTGGAATTCTGAAATTCTCTGTTTTTTCAACCCATTCAAACACCTGGTCTTCATTTGGATATAATTTGTCATGACATCCCTTTTCACATTGAAGGAAGCCGTAATCTCCCTGTGTTGCAAATATCCTTTCATCATCAAAGCCGTTTATCCAGAACTGGTGCTCAACATTGGTTGTGAGGACAAAATATTCCTTATCCTCGACCAGTTTCAATAGCTTCTGATAGACATCGGTCTTTCCAACGTCATACCTGTTTGCAAAGACGTGCCTTGCCCAATATGCCCATTTCTCCTCTTGTGACTCGAACGGGTAAAATCCTGATGAATACATGTCGGTGAAACCGTATTCCTCAATGAAATCCTTGAAGTATTTTTCAAATCTCTCACCAACATATGAAATTCCAGCGGCAGTGGACAATCCCGCACCTGCCCCTATAATGATATATTCAGCTTCATCAATAGCCTTTTTAGCGTTGTCTAATCTTTGTACAAAACGTTCCATTTTAATCCTCAAATAATAATCTTTTATAAATCATGTAATCTGCATCGGTGAACACGTTAAATATCACGTGCTTTAATGTGGTTTCATTTGCTTTTAAGTATTCGTCAACTGTCTTAATTGCGATTTCAGCTGCCAATTCCTGTGGAAAATTAAATACTCCAGTTGAAATACAGCAGAATGCAAGTGATTCCAATTTGTTGTAGCTTGCAATGTCCAGACATGACCTGTAGCAGCTGGCCAAGTTCTCACATTCGCTTTCGGACGGTTGGGACCCGTATGCAATTGTAGGACCCACAGTATGAATGACATATCTTGAAGGCAGGTTGTAGGCCCCTGTTATCTTGGCCTTTCCGACCTCCTCATCCTTCGCCTGTATCTTCATTATGGTGTTGCACTCATCCCTCAGCTGCACTCCCGCAGCGGAGTGGATGACATTGTCGATGCAGTTGTGCTGAGGGATAAAGCATCCGAGCAATTTGGAGTTGGCCGCATTGACTATGGCATCAACTTTCAGGGTCGCTATGTCACCTTGCCAAAGCATCAATCTGCCCCTAACATCATGAATTTCATCAATTGATGTTAAAGACTTTGCCAATGTCTCGGCAGTCAAGAATTCATCCTGAACATTCAGAAACTCTTCAGATATCTTGACTGGAGGCCTTACATTCATCAATGAGCGAAGCAATCCCCTTTTTGATTGGAAATCTTTGGGAATTTCAATATCCTCATTTCTCTCGTCAATCAAATAGTTTAATAGGAAATCCAATTGTTCTTCTGTTTTAATCTCAATCCCTCCTTCATTTGTTAATTATAATCTAATTTTAGTTATTTAAATGATTTTTGTAACCTTAAGGAAACCATGTGACAAAAAAGTAACCATTATATAATAATTTAATCAACTTTTAATTATGAATACTGAAAAGATAGTTTGTCCGGTCGACAGAACATTAAATCTCTTCAATAAAAAATGGAGCATTCAAATCATTAGGGACATGTTCTTTGGAAAGAAGCATTTCAAGGAATTCAAGGAAGACAAGCCTAACTTGAGCAACAAGGTATTGTCAAGCTGCCTTAAGGAACTTGAGGAGAATGGACTTATTGAAAAGAAGGTTTACAACACCACACCAGTTACTACAGAATACTATCTGACCGAATACGGGCAATCTATGAACAGAATCGTGTATGAGTTGGCAATGTTTACCCTAAACGATGAAAAGAGCTATTCTGATGAGACCAGAGAGGCCCTCATTGACAACTTTAAGAAAACCCTGGAAATTGATGATTGAAATGACTGGTAAAATTTATATTGTTGGAATAGGACCCGGATCAAGCGAATATTTGACCAAAAAGGCAGTTGACACCGTCAAGATGAGTGACTATACCGTCGGAAGCACACGTGCGATTGAGCTGTTTGATGACGTTCAAAACAAAATCGCATTCAATGTAAAGGACCTGCTTGACAAGCTTGAGGAAGGAGTCAAGCTGGCAGTTGACGGAAACACAGTTTCAATATTGTCAACCGGAGACCCTGGTTTTTCCGGAGTGTTGAACACAGTCTTAAGGCTTTCAGGCGAAAACGATTTTCCAAAGGAAAGCATTGAAGTGGTTCCGGGAATAAGCTCCCTTCAGCTTGCAGCGGCAAGATGCCATATCCAATGGGACAATGCAAACGTTATGACATTTCACGGGCGTGAAAACATTGAGGACATATTGCCTGTGATAAATAACGGCAAGACAACAATAGCGCTTCCTTCCCGTAAGGTTAAGGACATGGCACAGTTTTTAATCGACAATGGAGTTGAGGATGACCGTGAAGTAACAGTGTGCGAAAGGCTAAGTTACCCTGACGAGAAAATTGTAACATCCACTTTAAAGGAGATTGCCAACAGTGAATTTACCTATATGTGCATTATTGTTATCAATCCCTAATATTTATCCTTTAAATTCATTTTAAAAGTCATTTACTATTTAATTTTTTAATCAAAGTTTATATGTTCAAGATTAGATACTTTAATTGCCAATTATAGAAAAAGATTGGCGGTTAAGGTAGATAATATGAACATGAAAATAAACACCATATGTTTCATTCTACTGTTTTTCTTTTTGATTTCGGCAGCAAGTGCCAGTGATAGCAGCAATGAAACATTAGAAATTGAAAATCAACCAACGCAAGAAACAGACAATCTTCAGATGATCGCCGACTCGGATGAAGTTCTATCAAAAAGTGCCGAGGTCAGAAGTTCGCTGACTCCTGCAAGCGACAGCAGCCAAAAGGCATTAACCAAGGCAACTCAAACCAAAGCCCAACTGAAAGTGACCCTGAAGGCGCCTGACGTCAAGATGCACTACAAGGATGGAAGCAAATTTAAGGTCACCTTGAAGGACAACAACAAAAAGGTGATGAAGAACACAAATGTCAAGATTGCAATAAACGGAGCAACATACACCAAAAAGACCGACTCGAATGGAATCGCCTTGCTTAGCTTAAACCTTAAGAGCGGAACATACAAGGTCGTTACAACCTATGACGGCTCAAGCGTTTATGCCAAGAAAAGCATCAACAGCAAGGTGACAATAAAAAGCACCATAAAATGCGGCGACCTTACAAAATACTACAAGAACACCGCATCGTACTATTCCACATTCTATGACAAGAAGGGAAAGCTGCTTAAAAAGACTGCAGTGAAATTCAATCTAAACAGCAAGACTTATTCCGTAAAGACCAATGCAAAAGGTGTTGGAAAGCTTGCCATTGACTTGAAACCCGGCAAATATAGCATAACTTCAAAAAATCCGACAACAACCGAAAGCATTACAAAAACAATTACAATAAAATCACTTCTTGAAACCAAAGACCTGACAATGAATGACGGATCCGGATCCAAATTCACTGTTAAGGTATTGAACAGCTACGGCAAGGCATCACCGAACAAAAAGGTCACCGTGAAAAGCAACGGCAAGACATACAACCTTAAAACCGACGCGAACGGACTGGCTTCAGTCGTGATTGATTTTGAGCCTGGAAAATACAGCGTGACCACAGAATACGACGGACTGAAAAACACAAATCAAATAACTGTAAACAAGGTGATAAGACATTCCCCCTTTAGCCACGTTACTTCAATTCCTAACTACGTTAATGTGACAACACCCTATGTCTTTCACAATTCCGCATACAGCCTGAAAACAGGACTGGACGGCATAATAAGGATGTCTAAAAACGAGGTTTACACCATTCAAATCAGTGAAACAAAGGCATATGTGTTCACCCAAGAGACAATTCCCGGAGTTGACTCAACAGTGATTGGATATAAAACCCATTTGGTTCCCTTTGACGGGAGCGGCATCAAGAGCGACTACAACAGGGCCAATCTGAAAGGGGACGGAATCCTGATTTCAAGCGGAGTCAACTACACTGAAATCGAGTACAGAAGCTCCACAGCAGAAAACACCGAATTCTTTGGAATGTACATGGACAAGGGAATGCAGAACAGCGAAACAATAACCTATGTCCAAAACAATAAGATCAAGGCCATGGTAAACTTCTACACCTACAGCTACGATGAGCTTGGATTGAAATACAATCTGGCAAAGTATTACGGCAAGAGCCTGTATGACTTCAACTACAAAAGCTATGACGAGATGACAAACAACAATGCAAACACCATCAGGTTTTCCGCAACCGGAGAGCCTGTGACATTCAACTACTTCGGAAAGGCAATCGTCGGATACCTCAAAAGCGAGGACATCAAGACCAGATTCATTGTCAATGGAGCTGAAGAGCTTGATAAATCAGAGACAATAAGCTACGGCCTTGGCGAGAAATACAGAAACACATTCGGATTTGAGGTGCTTCAAGGCTATGCCATACTTAACGAAAAGGTTACAAAAAGCATCTTGGAAAGCTGGAACGCTAAAGGTTCAGCATACCTGAGCAGACTTGGAATAATGAACCTTTACGGAATGTTTATGGCATCACTTGAAACCGCATGGATTGCTGATGAAAATGCAAATCAGCACGCAAAGGATTTTTCCGTAAGCTGGAAGAGAGCAAGCACAGCAACAATACTTGGCGGAATAAACCTGGAGGACACCTACCTGCATATCCTGAATTCAGACATGGGAATGAAGGTTTCCGGAAGTGCGGAAAATGTAAAAATGTTTAAGATGATCAATTCCCTCAACTTGCCAAATATTGAGGAATATGTGCTTAAGGCAGCATCAGACAGATACAGTGATGAGACCAACAGCTCATTGAGCAATTTATTGAACTCAATAGCCACAGGAAATTACAGTATCACACAATTGGGAGAACTTCTTTATGTGTTTGATGGAAACAACTCATCAATTGTTCTCAATACAACAAGCGGACTCAGCAATGTAATCATGTCCAATGGCAAGGACGTATACAAGGGATCTGCCATCCATACCAAGGATGATTGCTGCAGCGTATGCCAACTAGCCAGTGATTTTGTCAATGGCGTTAAAAATGGTCTTAGTCTTGGAATTTCTGGAATAAACAATTTGATAAACAAAAACCGTCCTTTAAGCATGCTTTTATACTATGGAGCAAAAAGCGTCCTTGGAAAGGTATTGAACGGTGCTTCTTCCGTTGCAATGGGCCTCTTCAATACCATGGCAATGGTCCAGACCGCCGGAGTGACCTACAGAAACGGAATCGTTAAAGAGAATGACTGGCACAGAGTAATGGACACCTTCACGTTCACAAGACCGGGATACCTCCAGGGAAAAAAGGTCTACAACATCCCAAACAAGAATGGAGGATATGATTACATAGAGGTGAAAATCAATGATGATTTAAGTTTGAATAGAGAAAATGTAAAGTATATTAGTAATGGCAAAACAAAACAGTTAACCAAACAGGAAACATACCAATACTTCAGTGACGAATACTGGACCCCGTTCAGCATGCCATCAAAGTATTGGGATAAAAGTTGGAAAGGCAGTTAAGGAGCCATTTAACTCCTTAACCCTTTCAGGAGAGTAACATGAACAGAACAGAAATAATCCTTATAATTATAGCAATTGTAGCATATATAATCGGCTCATTTATGTTTAATATCCCTATGGAAATGCACATCATGTTCATAGGACTTGTAATAATCCTATTGATTGCCACATTGGTATTGAAATACCAGCAGAAGTTCGTGAATGAAAAAGTAAGCAACACCGCACAACTCATTACCAAAGTATTGTTTATAATCTTGATTGTGACAATAGTGTTAGGCGCCGTATTCAGGCATGCGTTATTCAACCTGTATCAGATATGCATAGTACTGATGTTCATAACACTGTTTGTAGGATGGTTTTTCAAAAAAGAAGAAGATTGAAGTTAAAATATTGTATTTTAACTTATTTTATTTTTTATAACTGAATAGCTTCCTGAACAACTTCATCGTTGTCTTCGCCGTCATATAGGATGTGAGCCAAGTTCAACAATTTTTCCTGACCTTTTACCTCATCCTTGAACAAAGGCACTTCAGCGATGTGTTGGTCTGGGAACTTTTGGTCGATTAAGGCCAAACGTTTTTGCTGCAACTTGTGTCTTGAGTGGCAGAAATCACAGTCACAGATGTCAGGCATAACCTGGTTTACGATTACGCTGTCAACGGTGATGTCATATTTGCCCAATGCTTCCAAAGCCCTTTCGGATTCATAGATTGACATTTCTTCAGGAATGACAACCATCTTGAAGGTTGTCCTGTCAGGATCTGATAACACTTCTTTTGCCTTGTCGATTTGCTCTTTGGTTCTTTTCAAGTCTTCAGAGGTTTGAGGATCATCAACTGCATCCATGAAAGGCATGATTTTTTTAAGCGCATTTGTTGCGGTTCCTAATTTTGCCTTAAGCATCATCATTTTGCCCACCCATGAGTCCATTACTTCAGGGAAGGACAATAACCTTAATGTGTGTCCTGTAGGAGCTGTATCAAACACCACAACATCATACTCTTCGGAGTTCATTACACCCATAAAGAGTTCAAATGCTGCAGCCTCGTCTGCACCAGGTGAAGAGGATGCCATGTCCAATTGGTCGGATAAAAAGTCCATGCCCAACAAGCCTCCCGCATCATCAGGGTTTGCTGCCTTTTGAGCTTCAAGTTGAGCCTGTTTTTGCTCCATTGCAACATCAGGATCTATTTCAACCGCAAACAGGTTTGTCTTGATTTCACGAGGATAGCTTCCGATTGGAACTTCTAATGAATCTGATAGAGAATGTGCAGGGTCAGTTGATACGATTAATGTTTTTTTGCCTTGTTCAGCTAACCACAATGCTGTTGCAGATGAAACTGAGGTTTTTCCAACTCCTCCTTTTCCACCTACAAAAATGAATGTTGTCTTGTCCTTGTTAAATTTGAAATAATCTCTAAATGCCAAATAAATGACCTCCTTAAATAAACTTACTTTTAGTAGGCTCAAGTATTTTCCTATACTTATAGCCCATTTTGAGGGAATTTTTTCTACCTCAATTTCCACAACAATTTGGTAAATATAGGAATTATCTTTAAACTTACCTTTGGTAACTATATTTATTTTCATATAGTAACTATATACTTTTCGGTATGAAAATTCCAATACTTACCAAATGCTCTCTAGGACAATTTATAGTATAACTAAAATATAAAAATATGTTATAACTAACTTATAACGAGTTGACCAAAATGAGAGAATCAGACGAAATAATAATTAAGAATATGGCAGAGAGTAGAGGATTATCCAATGCCTCTTATCTAGGTTTTAAAAATGTTTTAAGACATTACACAAACTTCCAAGGAAAATCCTTGTTAGAACTAATAGAAGAAGCAGAAAACGAAGAAGAAGAAAAAATAAGATGGAAAAACAGGACCATAAAAACAAGACTCATCAGCTACATGAACTACTGCAAAGACAACATGACCATCAATTCAGCAAAACACTATTTAAAACTGGTTAAAATCTTCTACCACCACCATGAAATTGAAATTCATAAATTGCCAAGATTCAACGATAAAAATGCAAAAGTCAGAAGTCCAATTCAAACAAGTGATCTTCCAACAAAGGAAATATTATGTGAAGCTGTAGAGATTGCAGACCCACTGATGCAAGCATTGATATTATTTTTAGCTAGTAGTGGCATGAGTAAAATCGATGCTCTAAGTCTAACCATACAAGATTTCATAGATGCAACTAGCAGATATCACAATAGCAAAGATTGGAAAACCGCAATTGAAAAAATGAAAGAATTTGAAGGAGAAATAATACCTGTCTGGCATAGCAGAAGGAAAAAAACAAACAAATTCTTCATAACATTCAACAGCGATGAAGCAACCAGATTTATGATTCATTACCTTGAATACCGTAATGAAAAACTTAGATATAATCCTAAGAATAAAAATAAAACATTAAAACCAACCGATCAATTATTTAAAGTTTCAGAACAATACTTCAGCGTTAAATTCCAGCAACTGAATGATGCATTAGGATTAGGAACAATTGGAGATAATCCAGATGATGGTGTTAAAGGATACAACCGTTTAAGAGGACACATACTACGTAAATTCCATGCAAGTAGTCTTGAGAAAGCAGGAATGGACATATATTCCATTAATGTTATGCAAGGAAAAAGTAATGGTTCTGTTAATGATGTTTACTTCTTTGCAGACGAGGAAGTCCTTTTAGAGAAATATATCAACGCTATGGACGGAGTATTAATATTGTCAGAGGTTAAAGAGTATGATAGATATTCTCCAGAGTTTGCTGAACTTGAAAATGAGAACAAAGTATTAAAAGATGAAATAGATGATTTAAAAGGCGACATTGACAATATTAAAGCACTTCTTAAAAGCAATCGAATATGATTGACTACTATTTTATACAATCTACTAAATTTTATTTTTTTTGTTAAACACCGATTTGAAAAATATCGGTGTTTATTTTTTTAGGGTGTACAATTTAACATACTAACTTCTTTTAAAATGAATATTATTCAATAAATAGAAAGGAAAAGGTTTATATATTCAAAAAACAAAAGTACTAATTGCCCTCACTGTAAAAAATTGACCTCATCATGTAAAATTGACTTCATTATGAAAAATTGTTTTCAGTGAGATCCAACCGAAGAAATTTTAAAAAAAATATCATCATACGGAGAGTGATTGAAAAATCTGAAAAAAGTAGAATCAAAATTAGTATAACCAACCATTAGTTATGGGGTTAGTAATGAAAAATAAAAAAAGTTAAACGAGTCGACCAAAACATGTTTAAAAATTAATACTTTCAAAACTTAACCCAATTAATCAATTTATTCCAATAAATATATAAACATTTCCACACAAATGAGACTATATTTATTTTACTTAAATTATCCGGGTTTGTTTAACAGGATTTAATTTTTTATTCTTTTTTTATTAATTCACACATTACTTTTAACCACGATAACTGAAACATTGATCGTGAATGTTGAAAAATTATTTTTAAGGATTTATCTTATGATATTTATTTCATATTCACAGATTATGTGCAAAACCAAATTATGAATAATCTTCAATGACTTGTTCAAAAAAAGAGCAACGAGAAGTTAAAAGAGTTGACCAAAACATGTACGAACTAAGAAAATGGATAAACAAACCGCTGCTAAAAGAAATCATATATCCATCAATGAGTTTCGAAGAACTTAATGAAACCGTTGTTGAACTATGTGAAAAAGGAAATATCAGCAGCAGACAAGAATTCTTTGATTTGTATGAAATCGAGGAACTGGAGACGGGATTAAAAAATAATGAAGTATTATAATTAATCCTGAAGACTGACGAATTAAATTTAAAATATCATTTAAGAGTTGACCAAAACATGATAGAACAAACAATTAATGGAAAACCCTATGTTTTAGTTCCAAAAGATGCCTGGGAGAAAATATGGGAAGTATTTGATAAAATTGAAAAAAAAGGTGAATAGAATGAATACCTATCCACCATATCCTAAAGTTAACACAGATTCTGATGTTAACCAATTCGAAGACAACTATCACGGCATACTAACTCACAACGGTGAGATCAAAGTTGCCAAAGGTGATGTGGAACAAGTTATCCTCCACATTGATGACAATGGAACCGTACTGGTTATGGGTAGAGAAAAGGCATATGTCACACAAATTCATGCCAGATTATTGTCATTAATGCATTACGCTTCCAAAGGAGATATCGGATTTATAAAGTTCCGTAAAGGTGAAGCATTCATTGTTGGATTTAGGAAAAGTAAAGGAGCTGGTAAACATGTCTAAACCAGCAAGATTATATCCTAAAGAAGAACCACTGGATGTTAAACCAAGATTGATTTGGATTGGAAGTTTCATATTCGCCATAGTAATAGGATGGATTGGAATTGCAACAGCGACTGTAGGAATATAAAGGTGATTAAAATGGTTAAAGCTGAACTTATAGAAAATCCAGAAGAATCTAAAGAAACTGGATTAATAAACGTTGACAACGTTCCTAATGTTGATATAGCTATTGAACAGTGGGACGCTTATCAAAAACTCTGTAAAGGATTACTTAACGAAAGTGATTATCAGGAAATAATCGTTAAGGAAAAAGATGAAGATGGAAACTACGTTAAAGTGAAAAGACACTTTAAGAAAAAATCAGCATGGCAGAAACTCTCCCGTGCATTCAATGTTGACACCCACATTGTTGATCGTGACATTGAAAGAACCAAAATGGGAAGAGTCAAAGAAGCTTACTATTGCGTTAGAGCAACTCTCCCTAATGGCCGTAGTGTTGAATCAGATGCATTATGTTCAAGGTCTGAAAAAGGAAAAGACAAAGTCTCAGACCATACCATAATGTCTACTGCAAAGACACGTGCAACCAACCGTGCAATAGCTGAACTTATCGGAGCTGGTGAAACATCAGCAGAAGAAATGTCAGCTGAAAAAATGATTAACCAATCAAAATTTTTAAAAGAGGATAATTCCTCTTAAATAATTTTTTAGGAGATATTTAAATGAGTTTTAATTCCAAACAAACAATATTCACAGGTACCGAACTTGATTATGAAGAAATTGTAGATATTCCAGAAGGATATGAAAAAGCAGAGCTAAAAGACTTTGAAGATGGCAAACTCCTAAGAGGCAGACCAGAAATGTCTTCAGTAACTTCCTACACCTTCGATGATGATGGTGAAGAAAAAACCGTTAACAGATTCAAGTTATACATCTTCCAGGATGAAGACCAGCTATACATTGAAATCAATGTCAACCTCAAAAACGATGGAGACCTCCACAAAAACATCAGAAAAGGAAGTGTGCTTTTTGATTTCATCACTTCAATTCTTGAACTCGAAAATGCCGGAAGTGTTGGTAAATCCAACATTATCAGAAACGTTAACTTAAAAGAATATCGTGAATTCGTTAACAATTTGGGAGAAATGACAATCCAGGTTAAAGAGAAAACAGGAAGCTATACCTATTACAGCTTCATTGTACGTGATGTTCAAGTAAGATAATGGAGTAGGCCAATGGCAAGTGGTAAAGCACTGTTAAAGAAATTCATTAAAGATAATCTTAAAGAAGAGATCGATAAACTCAAATCTCAAAACAGACAGTGTAAAGTCAGTATTGATTATGAAGACCTCAATCAGTTTCTAATTGAACAATCCGGAAAGGATTTCTGGAAACATCAGATTTATGAATACATTGATCAGATGGAGGAGATTTTCAATACTGGCAATGTTGCCTTAAAATTCATGAATGTACCTGAAAGGGACAACCTCCATGATCTGGATGCCACATGCAATAACAAATGGATAAGCACAAAAGCAATGATTAAAAATATGACAGACGTTAGAGTTGACTTGAAACAGGCCAGTTATGTCTGCAGGGAATGCGGAGCGCAGAACATTGTAAATATTGCTGACCCCAACCAGGGCGAAACTATACCTGCATACTGCAGGAATCCCGATTGTGCGGGAACAAGCAAATCAATGTTTCTTGACAAGGACACCAGCATCTACAGAAACTATAAGCTGTTGAAACTTGAGGAACCTTTGGAATTAAGGAGTGGTGGAAGTTCAAGGGAATTCAAGGCCATTGTATTGGATTATCTTGCCTCACCGTTTACCAATCTGAAAGTTGGTGATGTTGTCAATGTTTGCGGAACATTCAAGATAGAACCACGAAGAGTAAAGGGAAGAAGTGACGGATATGAATTCATCATACATGTTCACAACATTACTCAAGTGGATGATGTCTTTGAGGATTCAAGAATATCCGAAGAGGATATTAATGAAATAATTAATCTATCTAAAGAGGACGATATTTTTGAATTATTATGCAATAGCTTAGCTCCTGAAGTTTACGGTTATGAATATGTGAAGAAAGGTTTGATACTTCAATTATTTGAAGGCAATCGGCCAGTAAATGACAGCTTCAAATCCAGCATGATGGACCGATGGACAATACATGTGCTGCTTATAGGTGACCCTGGTATCGGTAAGTCACAACTGATACAGTCAATGAAAAAGCGTGCACCAAAAAACATTACCATATCTGGAACAAACACTTCACAGGCAGGACTGACAGTATCTACCGTTAAAGATGAACTTACAGGAACATGGACAATGGAAGCAGGTGCAACAGTACTTGCAGACACTGGAGTATTATGTATTGATGAATATGACAAGCTTTCACCATCAGCACAGAAGAGTTTGAACGAACCTATGGAACAATCATGCGTTAGCTCAGCAAAAGCAGGACTCGTTCAGGTCATGTCAGCGAGAACATCAATACTTGCAGGTGCAAATCCAAAATACAGCAAGTTCGATCCATACAAATTATATCGGGAGCAACTGGACATACCGGAATCCAACTTGTCCCGTTTTGATTTGATCTTTGTTTTAACGGATGATGTTGATGAGGAAAAGGATTCCAAACTTGCAGATGCACTGCTTAACAAAGATTACATTGTAGATGAATCTGAAATACTGGATATTGACTTATTCAAAAAGTATATCACATGGATTAAGGCAAACTGCTTTCCAGTATTAAGCAGTGAAGCAAAAACATTGCTGCGTGAGTTTTATGTTGATACCAGAAAAACCGCTTTAGAAACCAGTGATGGCAAACCAATCACTCCAAGAGATTTGAAGGCTTTAGAGAGATTGACAATAGCTAGAGCAAAATGTGAATACAGACAAGAAGCAACAATAACAGATGCTATTGAAGCTATTGATATTTACAAGGAAGCATTAAGTGGATTGGGATTAACATTAGCAACTGCTGGTGAGCTTCATGGAATTCATTCTGAAAATGAATTAAGTGCTATATCTGAAATGGAGAATATGATTAGAAGTAATATAGCTATTGAAGGAGTGCCATTATCTGCCGAATCATTAAGGCATCTTGAAATGGAATGTGGAGTATTATGTCATGAGAAAGGCATTAATCGTGAGGGTATCTTTGACATTGCATATTCAAATGTGAAAAACTCTCTATAGGGATGTTTTTGAAATCATGGTCATATGGTCATAATGCCCATATGGTCATAATATTTCAAGACCCCTGACACCTTTTTGAGAATTGAGTATTATTTATGGAGTTTAAAAATATGACTAAAAAAAGTTTGAAGATTAGTATTGAAGAAGATATTTTAGAAAAAGCAAAAAGGGATATACCTAATCTATCTGGATTTGTAGAAGAATGTTTGAAACATTACTTCGGTTATGCAGAAGGAACAATCCCTGTAGGAGACATCAATGAAATCACAGATAAGATTGGTAAATTAAATGTAGAATTGTTTTTAATAAATCAGAACTACAATGCAAAAGAAAATATGAAAAGAGCAGAAGATGAGAAAAAAAATAAGGCATGGAGATTTTTATGGAATGATTTCAGACCAAGATTAATTCCTGATGAAACTTTAATGGAAAAAGCTATTGAAGAATTGGGAATGGATGAAGAGAAGTTAGAGGATATTCTGGACTGGGTTCATATTACTGATGTTAAAGTTGACACTAACACCTGGCAGGACGTATTGGAAAAATACAATGAAAACGAAGCCGAACATTAAGTTAATGTAGTTTATGTGGAATACCACTTATCCACATTAACTCTTTTATTTTGAACATCAGAAACTAATTTTTCATATCCTCCAGTGAATGCCACTACACAGTCATCATGAATAGCTTCATTCGGATATGCAGTTATTTTTTCAAGAAATTCCATCGCCCATTTTTTGGTGAACCCGGTCGAATCCTTTCCAACCAGAAAAATTCCATTCTTTTGAATGTCGGCTGAAACTCTTCTTGCACGGTCAACCTTATTCTCCCTTGAGTTTCCAGTGCCTGTAGCAAAGCCTCTTCTTGTCAGCTCATCAATGATAAGCAATCCGAAGTTTTTACCAGTGCTTCCGTCAAGTTCAATGTATTGGATATCAGACTTGTCACGAGCAGCAGTATTGATAATTTCATTGATCAAGTTTCTTGACTCAAGCTGAAACTCATATGAATCAACAATGTAAATATTTCCGTTTAGATCTTTAGCCAGAAGAACTCCCGCAGTATAATCTGGATCACTACTTTTCAGTTTATCATCATTCAACACTTCTGTTGCAGCGAGATCCCAATACCTGATTACTTTAACGATTGGTATTTTCAGGTATTCATTATAGGAGATTAAGTGGAAGTCTGATTCATCGAATAGCTGACCTTTAACTGAAGCATACCAGTTACCGTTCATTAACTGTTCCCTTGTGACTCTATCAAGACCCATTAGATATTCTTCATAGTCTTTTCTATCTAAATAAATGTTATCTAAATAGCTTGAGCTTATGAATCTGATTTGTGATTTGTCCTGAATGTCCTCATCAATCTTTTCGATGAATCTTTCACGTACCCATTTGTTTCCACGTTTTCCAGGATTGCTGGAGCACATTAACTGTGTTGGAAGCTTATTGTCTTTGGTTTTCCTTACCCTTGACCTCATATAGATATATTTGAATCTTTCAAGCTGTGTCAGTTCATCTATTCCAATGAATTGGTATTCTGAACCTTGATAAGTATCAAGGTCGTTAATGTTTCTTAAATATCCGAAGGTTAATGAATTTCCATTGGGAAATGTCCATGAATGTTCTGTTCCATCCCATTTTGGTTTGATAGCTGAATTATTTTGAATTTCCTTTCTGTTTAACCACTGACTTGCTTTATGTATTAAAGCTCCTTTACGCTTCAAGTCAGATAAAGTACGCCTCAATATTAATGCATGATATTCATTGGCATCATCCTGAACATAGAATAAAGCTCTCATGAGTAGACTTGTTGATTTACTTCCTCCAGCTGCACCGCCAATCAAGACTTCCTTTTCTGTAGCCAGTATCATCTCGGCCTGTTTTGGAAAAGGATTGAAAGGTATATATGGATTTTCATATACGCATTTCTGAAGAATAGCTTTATCTTTAGCGTCCAAATGGAATTTGCCGTTTTCATCATACATTGTTATCATCTATCTGTTTTGCAAGGATTTCTATTTCTTCCATCATGTCCTTTTGTGAAAGTTCTATTTTCTTATCTTCCAGTTCTAACACTCTGTTTTTGAATAGTCTGTCCATTTCATCTTTGAACAGTTTGTTTTTAGCGTCAAATGCTCTGACGGATAATTCAAGGTATCTTATTTTTAATTCTGTTAGGTCAAGCAGGTATCTGGCAAGGCTTTTTTCATTGGCATGGTGTCTTACTTCTTGGTCAAGCTTGTCAAAGTCTATTTCAATAGCTACTGCATTTTTGGTAATCTTGTCCAGGTTCTCAAGTCCTGTTTTGATATCAGTTACCTGCTGCTGAAGAATATTGTCAATAGCCAAATCGATATTGTCTTGGTGAACGTTATTGTCTGTTATTTGTTTTTGTGTGATGGCTCTGTTTGTTAGGGAGTCTTTATCTCTTGCTCTTGGGTCTTTATCGTTATCGGTTAAATTGTATTTCTTTTTGAATCTTGAAAATGTTGCTCTGCTTACTTCTAATTTGTGTTCGTCTGCCAGCCATCTTCTGACACTTTCATCTGTTGCTCCTTGAGTTTTTATTACTTGTATTTCATCCAGAAGTGTTTCGAGGAAATCTCCTTTGGTTATTTTTAATCCTGCCTTGAACTGCTTGAATGTTGTAAGTGAAACTTCACGTTCATATTTTGTTTTTAATAGCTCTATAATCTCCTTGTTGCTCATTGCCTTTTTGCAGCAGTTGATTATTTCCTGTTCGTGCTCCTCTAAAAAATAATGAACATCAGAATTTACACGATCCATAGGTTACCTCCTATAAATCTCTTAATTCCTTTTCAAGCTGTTCCTTTTTAGCTTGGATAATTTTGTATTCATTCTGTTTTATTAATTTCTGAAGAACTGGATCACTGTCAATTATCTCCATGGTTTCTTCTGCATCACCAATAGCTATCAGTTTTGCTCCAAGCTCGTATGCATCTTTATGGTTGAAGGTTGATTCTTCTACTATTTTTTTGAGTGTTATATCCACTCTTGCGCTGATGTTGGTTTTTTCGGTTATCATAATACATATATTTATTATGTAATATATATAAAAGTTTATTATAAAAAAAATATATAAGTAATAATAAAATTATTACTTACACGATACAAAATAAGTTTTTTTATTAAGAGCATTATCCTGGAGATTTATTTTTTGAAGTTTTATTGTTGCTGTTCTTTTTCATCCAGTTCGGCAAGTTCCTTTTTCAAATCATGTATTTTCATTTCTTTATAGTGTCTTTCAAACTTACCGGTTTCAATAAGAAAAGCTGATACTTCAAGAGCATCTCTATAGGTATAATTGGACTCTTGTATAATTTTCTTTTTTTCTTCATCCATATAGGATGAGGTATTATTAACATTGGCCATATATATTACAACCTATATAATAATTAATATAATATTATATTATTACATTTATATAAAGTTAATTATTTAACTCATACAATTATTATTTGGTTTTAAAAAAGATTTATTTAATGATAAAATAAAAAAAAGAGTTAACATGGACTGTTAACTTGAATATAAATCTGTAAAAATCCAAGATGGATCATAAGCTATTATATTTCCGTCTTCACACCAGATTGTTCTGACATTGCCTGAAGTTGTATCGGCTACTGCAGCAGGATCACGGTTAATCCAGTTTCCACTAGTATGTTTCTTATGCCTCAACCTTAACCTAATGTGGCCAGTTCCTGAGACCCTGCATCTGACATGGACAAACTGCACCTCATAACCTAATGATTTAGCTAGTCGGATAAGTCAGAGAGATTACTCTCTCTTTCTCTCCTAAGAACCGAACGTGTGGCTTTCACCACTATTCGGCTCAAGCATACTTTATAAGAAAGTAAGCGACTATTTCAATAGATAACTGGAGTTATTATATGTGAGTTAACCAAATAAATATTCGAAAGGTGTTTTCAACAAGCGTTTATCGAAGTATTCATCATATTCAACGTCATAAGGTGAAGCACGATATTTAATGCATTTATGATATTGGATACTAATCCATGACATTTTATCCACTTGGCTACCAGTTTTAGGGTCAGTAAAAGTCCATCTATCATTATGACCGGGATGTTCAGATACTTTAAAATGTTTCTTAACTCTCCATTTAGTAGATTTATTAGGATACCATCTTTTGATTTGTCTCATCCAGAGTCTAAAGATATAATTATCCATTTTACTGAATAATTTCTTATTTGAACCTCTCTTCCAGTAATTACCAGTCCCATTAATTAAATAGTTGAGGCGAGTAATACTCTCTTCAAGATTCCATGGGTAGCAATTGCGAATGATAACTTTGGCCTTGTCCATAAAAGATTTGATGCTGTCATTAGATGCTTTAATAAGCACCTTATCACGATCTTTACCTTTGTAGCATCGTATATTATATCCCAAAAAGTCAAAACCATCATATAGATTTGTAATCCTTGTTTTATCCGAAGCCAAGGTTAAACCTCTTTCATTCAAATAGTCATCTAACAAGCCATACAATGCTTCTGCATCCTCCAATGTCTTACACAATACTACAAAATCATCGGCGTACCTAATAACAACATATTTGGATTCATTTGAATAATAAAGACGATTGTTCTTTATTCTTCTCCGATATTTGATATTAAGTGCCTCTTCCATACCATGAAGCGCAATATTGGCCAATAATGGAGATATAATGCCCCCTTGCGGAGTGCCAGTTCTGGTTCTATAAAATACATCATTTTCAAGATATCCTGCTTCCAACCATTTCTTAATCAACTTTTTAAGAGGAAAATTACCTAGTTTATCCAATATATGTTGATGACTCAAAGTATCAAAGCAAGATTTGAAATCTCCTTCAAAGACATATAATCTCTTTAAACCTCTTGTATGAGCATGTATTTTTGCAATAGCATCACCAGTTCCACGAAGAGGTCTAAAACCAAAACTATTCGCTCCAAACTTAGCTTCCCACATTGGCTCTAATGCTAACTTACATATTTCTTGATATATTCTATCAATAATACTAGGAATGCCTAAAGGCCTTGTTTTTCCATTCTTTTTAGGAATATAAATCCTACGAACAGGCTTAGGATTATGTAGGCTAATTTTGTAATTTGAAAGTTTATAAAATAGAGCCATACGTTCGCTATCCGTTCTTATGATTTTACCATCAATACCACTAGTTCTTTTACCTTTATTTCTTTTGGTTACTACATAAATAGCATATAATAAACTCCTTTTATCATTAACTAACAGTCTACATAGACTGTTAACTTTTCTATAGTCACCTGCTTTCTCTGCTTCAAATATCCGTTTTTGTATCTTAAATATGGCATACCCAAGAGATTTCCAGTTAATGGACTTCCACTCTTTCCCAAGTACTCTTTTGTCTGATTCCACAGACTGCAATATATCGCTATATCCAGTTTTCATTGCCAAAATCACACTCTCATAAAATCTTTATATTTATTTCACATTCAAGACATCTTCCGTTTTAAATGAAACAAAAGATACACCTGCTAAAAGTCAGCCTATCCCACACAGTTATTATATTTGTCAGTTTACTGATAATCTTTCGATTAAAGTGGGCATTTGCTTCCTTTAGCATCCCCTACCCAGAAAAGAACATCAGATTTCCTCACGGTCACCCTACCACATCAAGTGGGCAGTTCTGGGCTTACCAAGTTAACCAGTTGTTAGATACGATTAGGTTAGGTTCTCCAATTACACCGACTGGTATGAGGGTTGTGTCCTATATACATGCACAGAAAATCATGTATGACCTTTTATCCAGTAATACAATGGCTCTTCGAAACTTCCTACCCATTGCTGTCTATGACGATGCTTTTTTCAGGAGTTCACGGTCGTTAACCAATACTAATCTTTCTCTCGCCCTTGTGCCATTGGAAGTTATGACATCAATTAGGCTTTACCTTTCATGCAACCCACCCCACCGTTACCGGTGACGCAGTTTCAAGGGAGAATAACGCGCACAACAACGTTATCAGTTAATTAACTGCACTAACATATGTTAATTAAACATATAACAAATTACTGGTCCTAGCTTGTCGCACTTCTATAATACACTTGCCCCCAGTCCACACAATTGGAACCTTTACCATCCTTAGCGTCGGTTATTGTTTTCTTGTCTGTTTTTTGTGAATCAAAGTATTTGCTGTATAATTTCTTTTTAGCTATTACTGCCAGTGCCTCATCAATACTATTACCTTTGAAAGTATAAGTCTTTATAAATAACTTCATTGTTGAATCGTTATAGTCAGGTAATGTTGACTTGCGATAGACAATTGCCGGAAGTCTTCCGTTTGCTCTGATATAGCTTTCAGTTCTTATGGCCATGTCAACATATTCGGCCTTGTCGATTTGAGTTCCGTTCTTTAGTGTTACATAGTTTGGAAGGAAATCTAAAGATTTATTATCTTTAATTAAAGCCATTGTATACATTGCCACCAGCTTATCTGTTCCAAGTTTTTTAGCTTTCTTTTCTATACTTTTACAGTTACCTTTTAATGTTAATATCTGGTAATGGTCACGTTTCCTGTACTTCTTCTGGTTTTGGACAAGCCAGTAGGCGATTGAATTCATTGCCTGGCAAAAGCCTGTCCAGCTGATATAATCATTTGACATATAATATAATATGTATTATCTTATTTATTATATTTTTTATATAAATAATATAATAAAAAATGTTGTCATTTCCAAGTGTTGAAACAACCATCGTTTACATAAAGACATCATCAATAAAATCAACAGTTAGTGTGTCAGATGCAATATACTGAATCAACATTAACATTAACGGTGAGGTTTTAGCAAATATAATTGCTTTTTAAAATGAGATATATATGAAATCATTTGTCAATGTTACGGTTATGGATCCATTCCCTATGCTTGCCAATAGCTACCCTAACAATAACATCGATTAGATCAAGATCATCAATCTGTTTGAAGTAAAATTGTGCTGGCCCTTCCAACATTTGTCTTAAATCATAGAATGGTCTTGGTTTAACCGCATCAGGATTCATCAATCCATAATTCTTTAACAGTTTGATATTTTCTGTTTCGTACTTTTCCAGTTTGGATTTCTGCACTTTACCAGCTACGGTCTTTTCTTTCTTGTCAAATATCTTAGCTATTTGTGATGAGTCAATCAGGATACTGGATTCTATTAACAATAATGTTATTTCTTTTCCTCTAACGGTTATTGTTGTTGGATGTGAATTCTCAGTATCTAAAATTAGTTTCATTGTTATTGCCCTCATGATTATATTGATTTTACTGTTTAAAATATATAGCTGGGAAGAGTAAAACCCAGCTATTTTATGGATTCGGAGTTAAACTCTTAGCAGAAGATGTAGTGAAGAAAAAGCAACTAAAACTTCACTAACCTAAGATTTTTTATTCTTTTATCCCTACACGTTCCCACGAAAGGGCCAGGAGATTTTAATTATGGTTTTATGCTCTGAAGTTTCCTTTGATGATTCTGTTAGGAGCATTCATTAAAACACCAACGCTTGAAAGTATGAACAGCTTTGTATACATTGGAAGTTCATCACGAATGTCCTTGCGCATGAATTCAATCAATGGATAAAAGTCATACATCTCCCCGTCAGGCCCTAAAGGAGCAACGGTTGTTCCGGTAGTTCTTGAGTATAAGAGTTTCATTCCAGGATTTATGTAGTCCATACCGATGTATGTCTTGTCACCCATCTCAGAACCTCCATCACATACAGCAGTTCCTAAGATGTCAATGTTGTCCACACCGTAATAGCTTTTGATTAACTCTACAGGTTCGACCTGTCTGTTGCTTGAAAAGATATCTGACTTTAATGTGGTCAGTGATTTATAGCTGACGGCCATACTGTTCAGGTTGGTAAAGCTTCCTGCTGATTCCTTGAACTTTTCCTGAGCCTTAAGGATGGTCATTCCTGTATCGTCACCTGCTTCAAAGTCATAGGTAGCTACTTTGGAGGAATTCATAATCATGTCAATAGCTGCCTTTTCAATGCTGCGGCCGATAAGAATACCCACATCCTGGAGCATGTCATTAACGGAGATTAAATTGGAATCAAGCATTTGAGCGGAAACGTTTAACACTCCACCGATAGTGTCAATGGAGATTGTCTCACTGATTGGTTTTCTGACGTTCAGTTCCTGAAGGGTTGCACCAGGAGCAATATCTTTTGCCTCACCAAGAACACCAGACTGAATAGCTTCCTCAATATTGACTCTTTGTGACATGTAAGTGTAGTATTGGGAGTTTTCTTCAATTTCCTGCTTTGGCAATAGTCTAGTGAATTTCATCCACTTTGCAGAAGTGTCAGCTACAATCTGCGCCATCACTTCATTTTGTACTTTAGCATCATTTCCTTTGGTTAGCATTTCTTTCACCTCCTTATGGTCTGCAGGTACCCTTCAAGGCAAGACCAGGTTTGTTTAATAATATTCCGACTTTACTTTGGATGAACAATTTGGTATATTGAGGTAACTCATCATAGATGTCTTTACGCATGATTTCAATGATTGGGTAGAAGTCTGCTATGTTTTCATCACTGGTAATTGGTGCAACGGTTGTTCCTGAAGATTTGGAATACAATACTGTCAATGGAGCGTTACGAAGATCAAAACCAATGTATTGTTTATCTCCAACTAATGATCCTCCGTCAGCTTGGGTTGTTCCCAAAAGATCAATGTTGTCAATGCCATAGTATTCCTTAATGTCTTCTACAGGTTGGACCAGTTTGTTGGATGAGTAAGCCAATTGTTTTACATAGCTTAATGTTTTGTATGATTCGGCCATGATGGTTAAATCAGCACCTGCCCCAGCATTACCTTTGAAAGCTTCCTGTGCCTTGATGATGAACTGGCCATATGATTCCATTGTATCTTCAGTTTGGGTAGTGTTGTATTCTGGAACGTTTGGTGAAGATATTAAAGTATCGTAAATGTTGTATTCAATACGGTTTGCAATAACGGTAGCTACATCACCTAACAAGTCCTCAAATGAAACAATGTCTGAATCAAAGATGTCCTTGTTAACGTTAAGCACACCACCGACAGTATCAATGGAAATTGTGTCGGTTACAGGTTTTCTGATGTTAAGCTCTTGTAAGCTTGCACCCGGCGCAATGTCTTTGGCTTCGCCTAATAAACCTTTTTTGATAGCTTCATCGAGATTGATGTTCTGCCTGAAGTAGGTGTAGTAATCGGAGTTTTCTTTGATTTCTTGTTTAGGAAACAATCTGGCTAACTTTAATCTTTTTGCAGTTTCATCAGTAATGGTTTGAGCTATTACCTCGTTTTGAACTTTGGTATCATTTCCTTTTGTAATCATTAGTGTTCACCTATATCGTATGGTCTGAATACTTCAACGTAATTGTAATCGTCAGAACTTTCCACAGGATGCATTGCAATGTATTCGCCGTCATCGGATTTGATAGCTCCGGTACTTGATAAAGCGATTTTATCATTGAC
The DNA here is from genome assembly GCF_017940815.1 of Methanobrevibacter sp. Taxonomy (GTDB): domain Archaea; phylum Methanobacteriota; class Methanobacteria; order Methanobacteriales; family Methanobacteriaceae; genus Methanocatella. Next base: position 18,053 of record NZ_JAGAXX010000077.1, on the reverse strand, counting down.
TTTAATGTTTGATAAACCTGAAGCGAGTTTTAATCTGAACAGATGGCCTAACACCAATACTGATGTTTTTCTTCTGCCTCCAGTCATGGTGACAGGATCGTTGACTGCAATGCCTAAAATGATTTCACCTTCAGCTGCAGTGTATTTTTTAACTGTAGGTTTTCCGATGTCTGAATTTTCTGAGAGTGTTACGGCATCATCAACTTTAACTTTATCTCCTGCATATTCAAATCCAGGAGTTTCTCCGGTAGGAGTTGTAACGGTAGTTGCAGTGATGGTGCCTTCGTCTAATAAGAAAGTAGTAACTTCTTTTCTTTCTTCAAGTAAAATAATTGAATCTGCCATTAAATATGTCCTCCACTTAAATTCTTTATTATGTAATTTATTACTTATAATATATAAATATCACTATATAATAGCTACTTTTAAAAAAATTCAGTAAAAGACACAATTCATTTCATTCACATTAACGATTAAAATTAATACAATTTAACAATAAATACATATCATTATTTGAAGAACAATAAATCATTATTTATAATACTTACTTTATTAAAAATCGATGAAAAATCTCTTAAAAGAATTATAACTTCAAACATCATAACTCTTCTTCATTAGACAATACATCTAACAACTCATAACAATCTTTAATGTCTTTCCGCACAATTAAAGCATCAATTTTAGTTAATATTTCAGAAATTTCTCTGTCATGACTTTTTAAAGTTACTCTTTTAAAAGAACAATTGTCACATTTCTCCAAATAACAAAATCCGATATCAATAAGATATAACTCACTTAAGCATAATTCTCCATTATTTAATTCATTACAACATCTTATTTTATCAACATAATAATTAATATTAGATTCACTTGTATTATAAGTAAATAAAGGGTTAATTTCTTCAACAACAATTTCCCAAATTCCACCATCATGCAAAATAGGTCTTCTACCCCTAAATTCAGCATGTCTATGATGATAATTTATTTTATGTGGTTTTTCACTCATTTTAAATCTTAATAATACTAAAATAAAAATTATTAAAACCAACCACCAAAACTCTACAAATGTTGAAATTAAACTGTCAAAAGTCATCTTAGAAATACTAAAATCATTATTGTAAAAATCAAGCAAGATATTGGCTATTAAAGAAACTATGACTCCTTTTATAATATTGTAAATTTCATTTTTTATATTTCTCATAATATCCATCAAAAAAATTCTTATACAATTAGTAACAACTTTAATTACTTTAATATTTTCTCAATGCATTGTTTTTCCCATTCATAAAATTAATTTTTATAAATTAACTGATAATTAATAATTAATGAATCATCATCTTTTATAACATTTACTTTAAATAAATCCCCTGCATTTATATCAAATTTATCACTTAACTCTGCAGGTATTGTTATATCCAAAGATTTTGTCCCATGTCTTCCTCTAACTTTAACTATCTTTTCTGTCATGTTTTATAATTATATCAAATGTACATTTAATATTTTATGTATCCAATGTACATTAATTATTATTTTTGATTATTAGGAAATATTACAATATAAAACTAAAGTTGTGATTAACATGAATAAAGAAAATTGGGTTGCTCTGCAAGAATATTTGCCTTTGTTTTCTGAACTTAATTTAGACATGTCTTTTTTATATATTACCGAAACTGGATATACAAAAGGTATAATAGACGCAACAATACCTGTCAGGAATTTTTTAAGAAAAAATAACTTACATGATTATGAAACACAAGGCCAAGGCCAAAAAGAAAATGGTGTGGAATTGCAAACACAAATGATATTACATGATTCCACAGTTGAATTGACAGCATCACTATATCGTCCAAAAACCAAGAAAGGAGATCCAAGAATATGGTTTAGAGGAATCAAAAAATATTGTGATGCAGATAGCTTCATTGCATTAGCTAGTGATAAAAAACAATTATATATACTTAATTTAACTGATGAAACTGTTAAAAATTCATTAACTACAAAAGGATATGTATATCAGGAATTATTGAGGTTATCACAAGAAAAACAATCCATAGCTCGTGAACTTTACAATAAAATTAAAGATATTCACAATAAAGGATTTATACCAACAGTCGTCTCTGGCGATACTGGTGTAGGTATGACATTAGAACATGAACTTGGCATTCCACCTAACTCTTATGCAAATCCTGATTATAAAGGTATTGAATTAAAAGCATCGAGAAAGAAAATTAAAAATAAAACAAGAAATGTATTGTTTAATAAAGCACCTGACTGGGATAACAGCCCATGCAAATCAACAAGGGATATAATTGATAAATACGGTTACTATTCTGATGAAAAAGATAGAATGCAATTATATTGTACCATATATGCATTAAAACCAAATCCTCAAGGATTATATTTAGATATAGATAATAATGAAAGTACATTGAAAGTAATGCATGCTAACGATGGAGAAGTTGTTGAATGGGATTTAGAATACTTAAAAGAATTGTTATTGAATAAGCATGCTGAAACTTTCTGGGTGGAAGCAGAATCCAAATTTATTGATGATGTTGAGCATTTCCAATACAATAAAATTATTCACACAAGACAACCTAATGTAAACTTTATCACATCTTTGATAATGAGTAATATCATAACTTTAGATTTTGGAATGCATATAAAACCTAATGGATCACCTTATTGGAGATTGTTTGCATTAAAAATACATAAAGACAATTTGAATAGGTTGTTCCCAGAACCTAAAGAATATGATTTAACTATTCAATAACTTTTAAAATTTCTTTGGCAACGGCTTTAGCTAACAATGGTGGAACTGCATTACCTACTTGGGAGTATTGGGGCACTTCAACACGCCTTCTTTTTCCACCTGTTGTTCTTTTACCTAAAAATTCAAAACTATCATCAAAAGATTGTAATCTAGCAGATTCACGAACAGTCAATGTTCTATTTTCAAATGGTGAAATATAATCATCAGGAATAGTTACAATAGTAGCAGAAGGTTCTTGTCTACTTAATCTATGCCTCATATTCTTTTTAGTCAATAAACTATTAACTAATTTATCATCAACATCAGCATTTTTGAATTTTTCAATAATTTCCTCTTTTGTAAACTTGGAATTATTAGCTAAATGATTTAATATGGTAGGTTTATCCGATAAGTCAATTCCTTCTGTAATAATCCTATTTCTTAAATTAGTACCAGATTCGCCTTCTTCAAATAAAGAAAATCTTTCTTTAATCAACTGTAAATGTCTTGATAATTCGTTATTCAATATCATTTTAGAAGCAATAGGTTTTCCATCTACATTTGGTGTTCTACCATTAATAGAATCTAACTGATACTGTGTTAAACTAGGATTTACATCATTTTTAATTTTTTGATTACCAATAAGATCACCTATTGCATCCTTGAGTGAAACAATATTATTTTCATCATGTGTAGGTTCAGGATAGCTTGGAGGTTTCATACCTTTTTTAAAAGCTATTATAATAATCCTATTTCTTCTTTGAGGAACTCCATAATTAGCAGCATTAAGAATTCTTGGTTCTAATATGTCATACCCAATTAAATTTAATTCTTCTTTAAGAATATCTGGAATTACCATATCATCATAAGTATTTCCTTGTAAACCTTCAAAGTCATAGAGTTTCATATCACAAAAACCTGCAACATTCTCCAATACAACATAATCCGGTTGAACTTCATCAATTACACGAACATACTCTTTAAATAATTTATTTCTAGGATCATTAGGGTCTCTTCTACCTGCTCTACTAAAACCTTGACAAGGAGGACCTCCAAATATTGCATCAATATGAGGCACTTCTTTATTTTTAAAAATATCAAGATTTGCTATTGAATCTCTTATAAACTCTCCGGTTAAATCTTTAATATCTGCCAATTCAAAATGGGTATTAACGCCTTGAATTAAACCTAATTGTTCGTGTCTATTAACATATGTTTTCTGTACAGCTTCGTTAATATCGCTAGAGAATAAAATATGGAATCCTGCTTGGATAATTCCTTCACTCATTCCTCCTGCACCAGAAAATAAATCAATAGCATATGGCATTTAAGTCACCTTTAATATAATTAATTTATTAAATTCGATTCATATAAAATTTTGTTTTTACATGACTTATGTAAATATATATTTTTAATGTTATTTAAATGTTATTTTTTTAACTACTTAAACAATGCAAAAATGTTATTTAAGATAAATTATAAATAATTCCATATGAATATTGAAGAGAAAACAAAAGTGAGAAATCAAGGTGAAATTTCATTGATTACAACAATACCAAAAACATATGTTAAAGCATTGAATATTGAATCGGGAGATTCAATGCAATGGATACTCGATACAGAAACTGAATCATTAAAATTAAAAATATATAAAAAAGAAAAATAAGATAAATTTAAAAATGTGTATTGAATTATTAACAAATCCTACCGTAATTGGTGCAATCATTGGTGCAATTGTAGGTGCAATTGCATCGGCCACCTTTGCATTAGTTACATCACAATATAAATTTAACAAACGAAAAAAAGGCGCAAAAGCACTTATAAAATCTGAGCTTGATTATATAATTAATTCTCTTGAAGAATTCAGAGATAATTATATCAAAGAAGAAATAATCATCGGTGAAGATAAAAAAATGAATCATGAAGTATTTAACTTCTACAATAGGATGATAAATTTTCCCATATGGAATAATAAAAATTGGATTAATCTAATCACATTTATACCAAGCATATTAAATGAAAAAGAAATAAATAGAATAAATCAATTTTATGCAAAATGTGAAGAAGTAACTGACAATGCAAAAGCTCTTTCAGACCAAGAACCCTATAATGAACTTCATATAGAAGGCCAACCTACAAAAAAATTACCTATGTCTTTAAATAGTATCAATAACCATAGAAACATGTTTAGAAAAGATTTAAATGAATTAATAAAAATGGGAAAAGAAGCAAGAAAAATTTTTGAGTAATTATTCTAAATTTTTTACTAACTCATCACCTTTATCAGTTAGTCGGTACAATCTACCTTTTCTAGCTTCAGGATTAATACATTCAACCAGTTCATGTGATTTTAATTCAGATAATACTTTTGAAATATGATTTGGCCTAATATCTGAATCCCTTGCAATTTGCGTTGGTATTTTTGTTTCACCATCTAAAGCTTTCATAACGTTTGCCCTATACTTTGAAATCTGAACATAACTCATTTCAATTAACATTTCGTCTGACAATTCCATAATATCACTTATGAACTTGTCGAATAAGGAGAAACAATTGCTTGTTTCCCCTCTTCTAAGAACCGCACGTGTCCCTTTTAAGACATACGGCTCAAGTATACTTCATAAGAAAATATAAAGAACATATAATACGAAATAAAAGTTTAATATACACTGCATTAATTATTTCTTGAAAACTATCTCAAAAGGCTTTTTAAACGAACGCTTCATGTAATAATCATTGAATGCATCATCATACGGCGTAGCTTTATATCTTAAACAAATATGATATTTAATTCTAATTTTGGCCATTTTAATAACCTGATTATTAGTATTTGAGTCAGTAAAACACCATTTGTCCTTAGAATCAGGAAATTGAGAGTCTTTAAAATACTTCTTAACTCTCCACTTTGTTGATTTATTGGGATGCCAACGCTTAATTTGCCTCATCCAAAGCTCATATATATAATTGTCCATTTTATTGAATAATCTTTTATTTGAACCAATTCTCCAGTACATACCAGTACCGTAGATTAAATTATTGAGCCTATCAATACTTTCGTCCAAATTCCAAGGATAACAATTACTAATAATATCCTTAGCTTTTCTCTTAAAAGATTTAATACTGTCCTTAGATGCTTTAATAAGCACTTTATCACGGTCTTGACTTTTATAACACCGAATATTATAACCAAGAAAATCGAACCCATCGTAGAGACTTGTTATCTTTGTTTTATCGGGTGCCAGAGTTAATCCTCGTTCTTCCAGATAATCTTCTAAAAGACTGTAAACCTCTTCAGCATCATCCAAACTCTTACACAAAACAACAAAATCATCTGCATAAACAATAACAACATATTTAGAGTCTATTGTATAACAATATTCTCCGTTTCGTTTACGTCTTTTGTAAGTTACGTTTAATGCTTCTTCTATTCCCTGCAGTGCAAGATTCGCCAAAAGTGGAGATATAATACCGCCCTGCGGTGTTCCCGTTCTGGTCTTCTTAAATACATTATTTTCAACATATCCTGCTTCAAGCCACTTTTTAATTAAATTCTTTAATGGAAAGTTACCTAATTTATCTAAAATATGTTGATGATTTAAAGTATCAAAACAGGACTGAAAATCACCTTCAAAGACATAAGGTCTTTTTAATCTTCTGGTAGATGCATGAATCTTAGCAATAGCATCTCCTGTTCCTCTGGATGGTCTAAAACCATAACTGTCGGCTCCAAGTTTCGCCTCACAAATAGGCTCAAGCGCTAACTTACATACTTCCTGATAAACACGGTCAATAATAGTAGGAATTCCCAAAGGACGTTTCTTATTATTTCTTTTAGGAATATAAATCCTGCGAACCGGTTTAGGATTATGTAAATCAATTTTACGCTTTGACAGTTCCTCAAATAAAGCCATGCGCTCAGAATCGCTATTGATGACTATTCCATCAATACCGCTTGTTTTTCTACCTTTATTCTTTTTAGTTACAAGTTTTATTGCATATAATAAACTCCTTTTACTATGTGTTAGTAATCTGGATTGATCTCTAACTTTTCTATATTCTCCATTTTTCTCTGCTTCATATATCCGTTTTTGTATCTTAAATATGCTATGCTCAATAGAATTCCAGTTTATAGACTGCCATTCATCTTTAAGCTTTTCTTCGTCTGATTCTACGGACTGTAACATAATATTATTATCATATTCAGTTTTCATCGCCATAAATCATCCTCTCCAAAAATCTTAATGGTTTTGTTCACATTTAATAGATATCTGCCGTTTTTGTATGAAGCGAAGATACACCTGCTAAAATTCAGCCTATCCCAACACAGTTATTATATTTGTCAGTTTCCTGCTATCTTTCGATTAATGTGGGCATTTGCTTTCTTTAGCATCCCATACCCAGAAAAGAACATCAGACTCCCTCACGGTCACCCTACCACTAAATTATTGAGTGGACAAATTCTGGGCTTACCAGGTTGACCAGTTGTTAGAAGCGATTAACTTAGCCACTCCAAATACGCCGATTGGCATTTTGGGTTGTAACCGATATATGCCGTAAGACTCATATATCACCTTATCCAATAATACAAGAGTATTTTCTCCTTAAAATAAGTAAGAAGAAAAGGTACTTCCCACCTCTTGCTTTTATTAACGACGCTTTTAGTCAGGAGTTCACGTTAGTTTGGCATATTAATCTTTCCCTCGCTCTCGTGTTAATGGAAGTTATAACAACGATTAAGCTTTAACCTATCATGCAACCCACCCCACTGTTACCAGTGACGCAGTTTCAAGGGGGAATAATGCGTACAACTGCATTATCAATTCCAAAGGAATTGCACTAACATATATTAACCATTCTTAGCTAACATATAACAAATTACTGCTCCTTAGCCTGTCGCACCTTACAAAATAAATTGTATCCTCATCATAGCTACCCAATGCATCATATGCTGCCTGAGTCATAAACCTAAACTTACCAAAGACACCATATTCAACACCCATATAAACAGGCCCAGTTGATTTTGCCAGATACATCTGTATACTTCCAGAATGCTTTAATGGTATAACTGAATATGGATCAAGTGTTTCAGTATCCCATGAACTTCCGTTGTACTCTTTAATGGCCATGACAGAACTGGTTACAATAGCTACACGATAACCTTTACTGATGCCTGTCGGCAATGTTGTTGTAGTTTGTATTTTATCAACTGGTAACTTCCATCCAGCTTCCTCATCACTACCTTGGCCTGTAGCACCGGTATCGCCTTTATCTCCTTTGTCACCTTTACTTCCTGTTGCACCTGTAGTTCCAGTATCTCCCTTAACACCTTGAGGTCCAGTATCACCGGTATCGCCTTTAACACCTTGTGAACCTGTATCCCCTTTCTCTCCTTTTATGCTTCCTACGTTTTGCCAAGTATTTCCATTCCAGACATAAAGAGATCCATTTACTAAATAGCTATCTCCCACATTACCTGTCGGATGATCATGTATTAATTCCTCGTAAGTATCATATGAACCTTTAATAGTAATGCCAGTGCCAGTAGCTCCGGTGTCCCCCTTTGCCCCGGCCGGTCCAGTATCGCCAGTAGCTCCTGTATCTCCAGTATCTCCTTTAGGTCCTTGTTGTCCTTTCTCACCAGTTGTGCCAGTATCACCTTTGTCTCCTTTACTACCTGTCGCACCAGTATCTCCCTTATCACCTTTATCACCTTGAGGTCCAGTATCTCCTTTTACAGAGCCTGCATTTGCCCAGCCGTTTTCGTTCCAGTAGTAATAGCTGCCATCTACTATATATGCATCACCCAGAGACCCTGAAGGGTGAACTGCAATAAACTCAGAATAATTGTCATAATGTCCTTTTATTACAGTTCCAATTCCAATGTCTCCACTATCTCCCTTTGGTCCAGTATCTCCTCTCACCGGTCCGATTTCTATCCATTCCTTTTCAGCCATTTGTATTCCTCCATGGTTCAATTAATGTTTCTCTAAATCTTATTTTTCCACCGTAATCATAAATCATGAACGCTGGAAATACTGTGTCCATATTAGCTATTGCATCAGGAAGTGAGGATGTTTCATAGCTATAATATGTTGATGTTCCCCAGTAATCTGTGATTGTAGCTTTAACATATGCTCCATCATACCATAAATTAAATTTATAGGCACCATTAATGCTTAACTGTCCGGTTGTTGTATTTATCGTGTTTATTGTATGATTGGTTCCGGAATATTGCAATCCCTTTTTACCGGGATATGCTCCAAGTTCCAGTATCTTGTTGTCACGGTAATGTGTTAATGTTTTTGAATTCAGAAGGCAAATTCCTGAAGCCCAACCGCTTGATGATGAATACATTGGACTTACAAAAGATGAGAAGTGAATTCCCTTTTCAGATAAATCCACGCCTTCAATTAAACTGGTTGGTATCAAATAACCCGCCTGTGCGGCACCGTAGGTTTTTGAAATTTCAATCGCATTAACATAATCATAAGAACTGTTGAATTCAGCCACTTCACTAACGGTAATGTCTGCAGAACTTGGGTATTTAACTAGAGTATATGAATCCGAACTCACAGTATATTCGTCTTTATATCTGAATGCCAATACTTCCGTTTCAAAATGCACTCCTACATAATCATTAACTAATGCTTTGATTGATAATGTATCTCCAGCATTTTCAGGAACATATGAACACCGAGCAGTGCCGTTATCGAATAATGATTTGATATGGATTTTCTCTTCACCGTTGATGCTTATGATAAAATCCGCAACTGCACCATCAGGCAATTCTGCATCATCATCACAATCCTTGTAAACACTAACATTAACTGGTTGGCCGACTGCAGCTGCCTCAATGTATGAGCCTCCAGGTGCTCCATTAGTTGGATGAACTAAAAACCATACTCTTCGTGCTAAGGTGAAAACATCATCATCACTATAATAGACTATTCCATGTTCGGTTAACAATTCCCTCAATGCATTCCTCACGGCTGTTAATTTTGTATTTGTATTGATTACACCACTTGCAATTGACAATTTTAATCACTTCCTTATAGTATGTTTAATCTGCATGGTGAGGCCAGCTCCAGTCTAGGGACATATGCATTTCTTCCAAGGCCTGTTCCATGGCTTACATAACTCATCTTCAAATCTGCACTGGAATATCCAGATGGTAAATCGGATATGTTAATCCATTCATTCCATAGGAATTCCTTATCCTTAAACCAGTATACTGCCAAATAATCATCATCATGTATCATATGTAGTCTGAATTTTTGGTTTGCGGAATCATATGTTCCATAGTCAGTTTTTGATATTGTTGGAGTAGTGCTGTTATCGAATATTGCATGTGCCGGATGATATGTTCCTGAATCTAATGTAATTCCAATATAAAAACCTGAGAATGGAGAATTTGCTGTTGGAGTACCATAACTGAAACCTACACCTGAAAAAGCATTATTGTTAAAGTTAGCCATTGCCCTTCCATATACTACCAAATCAAAACTATCTGCTGGGTTGATTGTGCCAGTGTTGAATAATCCCCATGCTGTTGATGTTGCATTTGTACTCTTTGCTAAAGCTTGAAGATACCAGTAATCGTTATCTACATAGGTTGCTGGATTGTATCTATTCCATGAATACACATCACATCCTGTTACTGCAACACGATCTCCCAACTGATCACCAGCGTATGCTGAGCTTCTCTCAATCTTCCATACCGGCGGATTGCTTATCATACTTATTAACTTTGAAATTGAATCATTACTGGAATGGCTTGTGTTTAAATCATCCAGTTGGTTTCCAAGTAAAGTTTTTAAGTTTGTTAACCTGGTGTTCAGTTCCTGCTCATTAGATAGAATATCGGAAAGGTCCGGAGCGATATACGTCATATTAATCAACTCCCAAGCAATGTCAGGTTGCTTTGCTGAGCAGAGGTAATGTTTCCAATAGCTGTTTGGATACTTTCGATTTCTGTAGCTATTGCACTGTTGGTTACTGCATTTGTAGTGTCTGAGGTATCCAATGTTGAAGTCATATTAACAGGACCTGCAGGACCAGTTGCCCCAGTATCGCCTTTAGCCCCTTTGATTTCACTGAGATAAATTATCGCTTGTGTATCCTCACCAACAAAAATTATTTGGCCGTGTGATGTGTCCTTATATACATTGATACTACGGCCGCTTGCACCAGTTTCGCCTTTTATGTTTCCTACATTTATCCATGCCATATTTGTATCACCTTTATTATTTGTTTATAAAAAAAGGAAGCGCTAACTATTAAGCCAGCACTTCCTTTTGAGGGATTTTAATGGATTTTATTGGTAAACGTAAAGCTCTCCATCAACAAGGTATGCATCACCAGTGGTTCCGGTTGGATGTGCTGCAATTAAATCAGCGTAACTTGCATAACTTCCTTTGATGATGGTACTGTATCCTTGAGGGCCTTGCGGTCCGGTTTCACCTGTGTCACCTTTAGCACCGGTATCCCCAGTATCTCCCTTATCTCCGGTGTCACCTTTGTCCCCGGTTCTTCCGGTATCACCTTTTGCTCCAGTTTCACCAGTAGCACCAGTATCTCCTTTATCACCAGTTAATCCTTGTGGTCCTTGCTCTCCAGTTTCTCCTTTATCTCCAGTTGCACCGGTTGCTCCTGTTGCTCCAGTGTCACCTTTGGCGCCTGTGTCTCCTTTAAGACCTGTTGCACCGGACATGTCTGTTACGAAGCTGAATTCACTTGCACCTTTGAGGTATAACTTTGCGTTATCTGGATCATCTACTGTTGATTGGATTGCTACAAACATTCCTTCAGGAACATTAGCTGCATCTGCTTCCATTGCGGAAACTGATTCGTAGGTTTTATAGATTGAGAAGGGGTCTCCGGTTTCACCGGTTGCACCTGTTGCTCCAGTGTCCCCTTTTAAACCTTGCTCACCAGTATCTCCTTTTGCACCGGTTGCGCCGGTTGCTCCAGTGTCACCTTTTTCTCCGGTTGCGCCGGTAGCACCTGTTGCACCAACATCACCGGTATCGCCTTTAGCACCAGTGTCACCTTTTTCACCAGTTAAGCCTGCTAATTGTTCTGGTGTGAATTTGTCGTAGGTGAATGCGTCTCCAGTGTCACCCTTTTCTCCTTTCTCACCAGTATCTCCTTTTGGTCCTTGGATTACACCAACACTTTTCCATGTCATGTATTAACACCTCTATTTTATTTAGTTTAAATTAATCGTTATGCCAAACGAATAGTTCGCCTGCAACTAGGAATGCATCTCCTTCGTTGGCAGTTGGATGTGCTGCGATTAGTTCTTCGAAAGTATCATAAGACCCGAGGATAACAGTCGCAGCACCTGTATCTCCGGTGTCTCCTTTCTCTCCTTTACCTCCAAGACTTACTTGGAAACAATTGACATAATTGTATTCATCAGAGTCTGCAACAGGATGAAAAGCCAGAAACTCTCCGGCATTGTCAACAATAGCTCCATTTGGTGTCAGTTTGATTCTGTCACCAGCTTTAACAATTTGGCCGGAAGCCAGTTTCAATCTGTAGAGTCCACCTAAGAGTAGTACACTTCCTTTTCTCTCGCCGTTTGTCATTACAACCGGTTCATTGACAAGGACGCCGACAGGAACTTCTGTTGCATCACCGGTGTATTTTCTGAGTGACTCCTTTCCTATTGCTGATTTGTCTGAAATACAGAGTATGTCGTCAACCATGCACTTATTGGAATACTCATAACCAAGACTACTACCAGATGTAGTTATTACATTATCGACCAATGTTTTAACCCCATCATCCAATAAGAAGGTAGTAATCTCCTTTCTTTCTTCCAATAAAACAATTGTATCTGTCATTTTTTATCACATCATTATTTCAAATATATGATTTCCTTTAACTCGTGGGTTACATTTGATATTGCAACCATTTTCACTGGCCAGATTACAGAAATATAAATCTTCAGACAATACTGAATCATCAGAGTAAGTAACGAACTTAAAGTACGGATAAGATAATTTATTAAAGATTTCCACTTTAATTAAGGCTATTCCAAGGCCACCGCCTTTGACTTCGATAGGTCTTGGGATTTCATGAATCATTGTTTGGCCAGTAATGCAGTTTTGATCATCGAAGTTTTTGCCGAAAGTGAATATCACTGTCTGATCCGTCTTTGTTCTTTTCCTGTAGTACCAGCCAAGAGCAATGTCTGATTCACATTCCAATAGCTTGATTAAAGTGTCTTGAGGAAGCTGTATGTCTGAGTCAACCATCAGCACATAGTCATAGTTTCCGGCCATTGCGTTTTTAGCTATTTGGTTTCTTGCCTTGGCGCAGTCATAGCCTGAAACATAATCAAAGTACAGACTAGAACCTTCAGGTCTTTTGAGTCCGTATATGCTTTTGAAGCATTCAGGTTTTATGGTTTCAAATGTTGGAACTGCAATCAGTATCTTCATTCATCACCCTCCAGCTTTTGGATTCTTTCCTCTAAATCATTCAAATTAATCTTGTCTTCTTTGTCACATCTATACTGATACAAATCAATTAATAGTACAATGATGATGGCTAAAGCAAATGGTATTATGCCTTCCATTAAAGCATACTTTGTTGCATTATCCATTATGATGTTGATAGCTACGGCTGTTAAAACAGCACTTGAAATTGTTTTGGTAAAGTTACAGATGATGATTTTCTTTTTTAAATCTTTCATAGAAATCAACTTAACAATATTCTCCATAAAAGCCTATTCCTTTTGAGGGTATCCCAAAACTCTTTTAGCTTTTTTCTTTGCGTATTCAACATCCCCATCGCCTCTTAACCTACTTGCATAATGACTGGCTACGCCTAAAATAATCATTAGTATGCAGTAGGGAATGGTATTTTCTGTGATTCCTAAAGATTCTGAGTATAACATGATGATTGGTATAATGGTGACTAAAAATGAAGTTAATATGTCAATGTCTTTTCTGTTTCGCTCTAACCATTCATAAAGCAATGTTTTCCACCTCTTCATATGATTTGTTTGTGTGGCTGAGTATTATGCCGTCAACACAAATCTTTTCTTCAGTCCTGTAGACTTCTTCAGCGTTTTCCTCTACGTTTATCCAATCTTCGTATTCTTCAAGAGTTTCAAAGTATCTGATGTATTTCATTGTGCCTCCCAAGTAATTGAATAGTATAAGATTCCATTTTCGATTTTGAATTCTATAATAGGCTTGACTGCATAGGGATAGCCTGAGTCCACATATTTGGTGCCGTTCCAGTAGAACCAGTGGCCTGTTGCCTGGTCAATGTAAGGGCCTTTGTTTTCCAATGTTCCGACAAGCTTCCTTATAGTCATGGTCATACCTCACTAATGATATTATATTTCTTATTATATAATTTATTATATATTTTATTATTTCTTTTATATAAAATATACTTTTTCATTATCATCACAACCGTCCCATTCCATGTAGAGTTTGTTGTCCTCCCATACGAATCTGACATTATTGACAATAGCTACGTCCGGAAGTTCACAATAGGTAACACCGTCTTTATCTTTAACATAATTGGCCTGTGCCATGATGTTGGACTCTGTCGGTACGATCATATTTACCACGTGAGTTATTTCATCCTGTTCAAAAGAGCAGTCCGCAAGATCAATACAGTTCTGTGATTCGGGATACATTTCGATTTCAGACATCTGCCTGTATACTCTAATGTATTCTACATCTTCATTTTCCGTTAGGTTGACAATGGAAAGCAGTCTTAAATCGTGGCCTTGTGAAGGATTACATTCACCATCCTTATCAATGTAGATTCTTGTGTTCGGCAATATATCTGCTGGAGCAGGTCTTTTGAGTTTCAATCTGAAAACATCACCTAAAACTGCAACAGTTACGAGAGTATGTCCTGAACTTCTGACTTGTACTTTACCTAATAAATAGCCAAAAGCCAAATCACCTTCCTTGGCTTTCTTGACTATTGTGTGTTCCATTGTTGATTCTTCTGCTAATGTTACCATTTCACCTACTCTGCATTGGTTGGATGAAATCCAAGCAGTATGCTCTTCATTAACATAAATCCTTTCGCCCTCATCTAAAAGACAAGCAATGACATCCATCTTTTCCTCATGACCTAATCCAGTTGGATATCCTCGGCCATGTCCTATTGTTTCTCTATATTCTTCTATCATCCTAAAACACCCAATCCCAATCTTTGTTTTTAATTTTATCTGGAATATACAATCCAGTATTGTCCATTGACTCATCATTGGCATCCCACAATAGCTTGCTTCCTTTATATGCCTTAGGATATTCATGTTTACCTTTGTATAATCTGATTCCAGTTTTTGTTTGTTTTTCTGTTACTGTGATTTCTGGAATGCCATTAGCTGCGAACAATGGTGATGGGAAGATTAACATCCACTTCAAATCAACATAGTTGTATTCTTCAAATTCTGTTGTTGCAAAGAATGTTGGAGCTATTTCAACTTCAGCGAAATTACTGTCATAAATTTTGGTTGGATTGTTCCTGCTGAATCCCTCAAGATAATCACTGTTTGATGAAAAACCAGTTCCCACTCTTCCGTGAATATGATATTGTTTATAGCTTCCGTTTGTGTCACTTCCTTGATTGTAAGCGTCCCATGATGAAACCTGAACTAAAGTTTTAGCTCCGTTAAACATCAGATAGCTTTTGTCACTGCTGGCCCAGTTTAGTGATGTTGATTTGGTGTCAATTCCATATGTTGTGAGACTTCCGTCCACTTGCATTATGACACTTCCAGTTGTTGAGCCATGATATGTTGCATTATCATTAACATCAACACAACCGGTAATTCTTTTAAATCTTGCTATAACAACACGATTGTTTGATAATGATTGGCTTGAAGCAACTGTTGTGAATAATGATGTTGGAGAGCTACCATCAAGGCTTGGAACGAATCTTGCTCTTAAAAATCTGCCGTTGTCTGTTGAGTCATTGTTGATACTTAAACCTGAGTAGTTCATGAAAAAGTTTGAGTATGTATCAGAGTTTGCATCAAACATTAACAGATCATTACCTGGTGTTAATGTGCTTGAGAATGTAGTGTCATGAACTTCAAGGATCAGCTTTGTGGTTTCAGAAATTTTCCCCACAGGAATTCTTGCAAGTATTGCTACAGCTTGAGATCCATATTTTGGAATGTACAAGACTTTACATTCTGTTCCTCCAAATGTTTTGATCTTTAGATTTTTCAAATCACTTCTGAATAAAGTAGCGTAAGAACTATCCATTAAGTTATCCAAGTATAGATAATCATAGTTGGCCGAATAGCTACCACTTCTTTGAGTGTAATTGCTCATTATGATATTAATCTGCAATTCTTTAACTAATGTCATGATTAATATTTTATTATCTTTTTTATATAAATAATATAATAAAAAAAGTAATAATTAATGGTATTGAATTCATTAATTTAAAAATATCCTTTTACAGTTAATAAAAAAATAAGAGTGAAAGTTCTGGCTCATTAATATAATAAATGTAATTTAATGAATGCAAAAAAATAAGTTGAAAAAATAGTGGTTAAACTATTTCTTCACAGTAATTTTAACTTTTTTACTGGTTGGTTTGAAGTTTTTGTTACCTGCAAATTTAATAACAGCATTGTATTTACCTTTTTTGTTTAGTTTGGTAATTTTAAAGGTTGCCTTACCTTTGCTGTTAGTGGTTGCTTTGTAGGTTTTGCCCTTGACTTTTAAGTATACCTTGACCTTTTTGATTGGGTTTTTTCCGGACTTTAAGGTTATTGTGTATTTTTTGACTTTCTTGGACTTCTTGAAAGTTGCCTTTTTAGCAGTGATTTTAACGGATTTCTTGACTATTTTATTTGTTGCTGGAACGGTTTTAGAAGGGGTTGTGTTTTGGTTTTTAGTGAATGTGAAAGTCTTGTTCACGGAAGTTGGAAGATAAGCGTAAGGATCACCAGGATATGAAAACTCAAAATTATAAGTACCATCTAAATCTTTAATAATGATTTGACCATTAGTGTCGGTATCTAAATAATCAAATACTTTGCCGTTGTTGAAAATACCTACTTCAACACCTGCAATAGGTTTACTGGTATTAACGTCAGTTAAGGTGATAATAACACTATTGTCTTTGGTGGTTACGGTTAATTGGGTTTCATTTAGTGGAATGTCGGTCTTGTTAATATATAATGGTGATTCACCAATAATGTCATTTGTCGCATTAAAATCATAAGTACAGCCTTCAATTTTGCAATCAGAAACCTGTTGAGCTTTAACAATACCAGTTACATTGCAGTTGCTAAAAGAAGATTTTTGAATTATTATTTCACCATAAACACCATTGGTCCCCATTAATCCGCCTCTTGAATCAACAACACTTTCAGCAGTTATATTGTCAAAAACACATTTATCAAAAATAAATTTAGTATATTGAAATGAAGTTATCAAACTCTTTGCTTCAAATTCTGTGTGACGAATTGATTCATAACCTAATTTTTTATAATACTCTTTAACCGTACTATTGTATGAATAGTTTAAAAACTTACAGTTTTCAAAACTTTTTATTGTGGATTCCATAATAGGATTTTGATAATTAATACTGTTCATGTATTGTCCTGAAACAATTGATGAGTTTATAAAAGTACAATTGATAAACCTAAAATTTGTTCCATCAAGAGAAATACTAAAATATTCATGGACAGTTTCAAAAGAAACTTGAGGAACAATCCAAACAGTTTCATAAACTTCCCTTTTTACTGGAATATCAAAAGTCAAATTAGAAAATGTAATCATTTTATTGTCATTTGCATAAGTTGATGTTTTAAACCAGCAAGAATTAATAACGGTATCATCTCCCATACCAACAATAATATAATTAGCTTTATAATCAGGAATATCGTAATAACCTTCTGCTAAATGAATAGTTCCATTATCTCCTAAATTAGTATAAGTATCATAACTTAAACTTTTATATGCTGTTTCAGGGCTTAAACCATCACCATTAACTTCTTTACTTGAATTAACATATATATCTGAATATTTAACATCATCTTTAAGTAAATCATGATCTTGCGAATCTGTTAACTCAATTTCGTTTAAATCATTACCAATGATTTCAGTCATACTTTCTGATGCACTAACAAAACCAATCGACATTATAAATATCAATAATATAGGGGCCTGAATTTTTTTTGTTAAAATTCGACCAGATTCATTTTCTTTTTCTTATTTTTCATATTATTTTTTGATGGTTTATAAAAATACATTAGGATAATTTTTTATTTTATTAAAAAAGGTCTTAATACCCATAAATT